>JAYVSF010000328.1:0-10748 GCA_043775605.1 Myxococcales bacterium | reverse complement strand
CAGGTCCGGCGCCCGCGCGAGTCGCGCCGGACCCCGCCCGGCGGCACCGGCGCGCCCTCGGTGCTGAAGGCGATCGTCGGCCAGCCCAGCGCGCCCCATCCGCGCCCGGCGCGCGGCGCCGGCGCCCCGCTGTCCGACGGTGTGCCGGCCGCGCTGGCGGAGCCGGTACCGACCGGCGCGCCGACGGCGCCGGCCGGTGGTCGCGGGGGTGCGCCAGCCCGGCCGGGCGGTCGCAACCTGTCGCTCGGGGTCCAGGCCGGCCCGCTCGATCCCTCGTTCGATTCGCCGACCGCGCGCGCCCCGCTGCCGTCGACCTCGACCCAGCCACCGTCGGGGCCGATCGTCTTGCCGCAGCCGCCGGCCAGCGTGGCGTGGACCGCGCAGGCCGCGCCCGAACCATGGCCGGGCACGGGGCCGGTCGGGTCCTACTCGCCGGCGCCGATCCCCGACGCGGTGCCGGTCTATCCGTTCCCGGCGCCGCCGCAGGGCCAGCCCAGCCTGTCGCGTCAGCTCATGGCCCTCGAGGTCGACGAGCTGCCGGCGCAGTACCGGATCAAGCCGTCGGGCTCGAGCGTGGTCTTGCGGCTCGCGCTCGCGCTCGTGGTCCTGCTCGGCATCGGTGCCGCGGTCGCGCTGGTCATCCGCGGCGGCGGCTCGCCGAAGCCGACCGCGTCGTTGATCATCGACTCGAGCCCGGCCGGCGCCACCGTCTTCGTCGATGGCAAGGTCCAGCCCGACAAGACCCCGATGGTCTTCCGCGACACCGCGCCCGGCCGGCGCCACGAGCTCGAGCTGCGCCTGGCTGGCCACAAGACCTTCCACGACGCCGTGCTGATGCCCGACGACGGCGGCGACGTCCGGGTGTCGGCGCCGCTCCTGACCCGCACCGTGACGCTGCTCGTCCGCTCGGTCCCGGGCGGCGCCGAGGTCTGGATCGGCGGCACGCTCAAGGGCACCACCGACGGCACGTTCACCGACCTCCCGGTCGAAGACGCGGACCGGATCGAGGTCCGGCTCAAGGGCTTCCCGCCGCAGACCCGCGACATCGAGTGGGAGCAGGACGATCAGCAGACCCAGGACTTCGTCTTCCTGAAGTAGTCCGGTGATCGCTCGCCAAGCTCGCTCGCTAGACCCCCGCACCCCTTTCCGATACGGTCCGCGCAGGAGCGCGGCGACCTGTCGTCGTCGCCGATCGACAACACCAAGGGGGATACGATGGACGACTTCGACGGTGGCGGAGGAATGGGCTCGCCCGTGATGATGATGCTCGGGATGGCCGCGCCGATCATGATCACGATGGCGATGCTGACGATGATGGCGCCGGTGGTCCTCTACCTGGTCGCTCGCTGGCGCCAGAACCGCGAGCCGGTCGTCGACGGTCAGCTCGGCATCAAGTTCGCCCTGTGCTTCTTCCGCCAGCTCGGCTACCAGACCCTGCTGATGGCGGGCTTCATGGTGCTGTACGGCATGTTCGGGAAGTCGTTCTCGGGCCACCGCGACCTGATCATGCGGCCGGCGTTCGGCCTGCTCATCCCGGCGCTGATCGTCTGGGGCGCGCACAACCTGGCGCTGCAGCGGACCAACCGCATCCAGTTCCCCGGGGTCGAGCGGTTGTTCGCCGGCTACAACCTGCTGACCACCGGCATCGTCGGCTTCGTCGCGCTGATCCTGGTGTTCCAGTCGCTGTTCGCCAAGGGCTCGAGCGGCGACGGCGGCCGGGTGGCGTGGTCGCTGGCGCTGATCTACACGTCGGCGTGGGTCACCCAGGGCCTGATCTTCCTCAACCGCGTGCTCGACGCCCCGCCGCCGTCGTCGATGTCGTCGGCGCCGCCGTCGGCCGGCAGCCCGCCCGCGGCCGGCACCGGAGAGGCGCCCTGGTCGAAGCCGCTCACTTGATTCTCTTCGTGGCGGCGCGACAGGTCGACGCGTAGTCAACGCGACGCGTAGATGACCGCCGCGACCACGCCGCCCGCGACCACGAAGCGCAGGGCGGCGGGCACCAGGCCGTCGGCGATCTGGAACCGGCCCCACCAGTCGAGCCGGGTCTGGCGCGGTCGCTCCTGGCCGGGCAGCCGCACCGCGTAGCCCGCTGGCGGCCGGGCCGGACTCGGCGCGTCGCCGACGATCTCGGGCGCACCGCTCACGGCTGCCGCCACCTGATCCTCGGCGCGCAGCAACTCCTCGAGCGCGGCGTTGCCGAGCGCGGCCATGAGCCGGTCGGTGCCGTCGACCCACGACGTCATGACCTCGAGCCAGCGGCCCAGGTTGGCGCGGGTCGGTGCCGCCAGGTCGAACGTGCCCATGGCCAGCTTCCAGGTGTCGACCTCGAGGTTGGTGCGCAGCGTCGGGCCGAGCTCGACGTCGCCACCCTGGTCGTGGATCGCGGTCAGCACGCCGTGGACGTCGGTGCCGGCCGCCACCACCTGCTCGGCCTCGCGCGTGGTCACCTTGCGATCGGCGAGCGCCACCGCCAGCACGTTGCGGAACGCCCCGAACGCGTCCTCGAGCTCGGCCGCGGCGTGCTCGGCGTAGTGGACCATCGCCGCGAGCCCGCGCAGCTGGGCCTCCCAGCCCGGACCGACCGCGCGCGCCGCTGCGAGGTGCAGGGTCCGCACCCGGCGATCGTGCTCGCGGACGACCTGCTCGGCCGCGGCGCGCTCGCGACCGACGTCGGCGATCAACCCCGGCAGCGCGCGTCGCCGCACCTCCTGGCCACGGTGGCGGATGACGCCGCCCGGCGCCTCGAGCACGCCACGCTCGAGCGCCGTCAACACCGCGCGCTCCTCGGTCAGCTCGCGCAACCGCTGCAGATCGGCGGTCAGGCTCGCCGGATACAGCGCGGCCAGCGCGGCCGGCAACACGTCGGGTGTGGGCACCTCGGACCCGTAGAGATCGTCGACCTTGGCCGCCGACCGCACCACCGACCGGCCGAGGTAGACGCCGCGATACCGGCGATCGAGGTAGCGGCGGGCGAAGCTCTCGGCCAGGGCCGCCGTCGTCTCCTCGGCCGGCACCAGCTTCGACGGCTGATCCTCCTTCGCGTACATCCGCGCCGTCAGCTCGGTCCGGACCCGGGCCGGATCCTCGAACAGGAGCCAGGCGCTGCGCGGATCGCGCGCGCACGACAGGTACCGACGCTTGGCGTTGTCCTCGCGCATCGTGCTCGGCGGGTGCGAGGCCCACATCCGCGGCGGCTGCGCGAGCTGGGCCCGGAACAGCCGGCGCGCCGCCGGATCGCCGGTCGACGCCAGCACCGTGCCCCAGCTCGGATCGCCGAGGATCTCGCGCTTGCGGGCGATCATCTCGGTCTGGATCGCGAACAGATCGGCGACCCGCTTGCGCTGGCGTTGCCGGCTGCCGGCGAACGTGACCGCGCGACCCATCGCGTCGTCGGCGGTGCCCAGCCGGTGGAGCGCATCGATCAGCGGATCGCTGCCGGTCAACGACACCGCCACCAGGTCGGCCTGCAGCTCCATCTCGCGCGACAGCGCGCGCTCGGCGATCACGACCCAGCCGAACGCGGTCTCCACCAGCGAGCGGATCGACCACACGATCGTGCGCAGGGTCCAGCCGATCCACGCCACCCGCAGGTCGAACGTCGACAGCCACTGCAGGCTGCGGTCGAGGCCGTCGCGCTTGCCGACGACGTGGCCGGCGATCTGCTGGGCGGTGTAGACCCAGCGCCCGACCGCCATCGATCGCTGCGCGAAGTGACCGAACTCGTGGGCCAGCACCGCCTTGAGCTCGCTGAGGTCGAGCACGTTGATCAGGCCCAGCCCGATCACCAGGTTCTTCTTCGACGGCAGGATCAGGTTGAGCACCGACAGGTCGTAGAACACGCCGGCGTTGACCGCGGGCGACAGGAACACCCGGTGCGGCCGCGGCGCCCGGGCGTCGTCGGCCAGCCGGTCGAGGAACTCGAACAGCCGCGGGTGCGCGCGCCGCTCGAGCTCGTGGGCGTCGTCGGCGCTGCCGCGCCGGATGAACACGAACGCCTTGGCCATGAACACCGCCAGGAACGTCGTCCCCGCCGCCGCCGCCCAGTAGCCGAGGCCGTCGTGCCGCCCGCTCACGATCCCGCGCACCAGCCGGTACGCCGTCCACCCGAACCACCCCGCCAGCGCCAGGTACGCCGCCAGGAACACCACCAGCCCCGCCACCGCCAGCCACGCCCGCCGCCGGTACGCACCGCTCGCCGCCGTCAGGTCCGCCGGCACCCCGCTCGGCCCAGGAGGATAGAGATCCGACGACGTCACCATGAGCGCCGAGTATCACCCGGCGGCGGCGTGTGCGGAAACCAGCGACGCGCCCACGCCCAGCCGCGGGGACAGGCCACGACGCGGTCCTCGTCGGACCACGGCGCGGGCTGGGGCATCACGTCGGGCGCAGGCCGTCGAGGGCTCATGGTCCTGCTCGCTTCCAGCCCTCACGCAAGAGCCAGGTCTGCGCCGGCGGCAACACCAGCTCGGACGCGCCCGCCGACGAGTACGGATCGACGTAGCCCGGCGAGTAGGTCGCGCCGCGCTGGGCCGCGTGCTTGCGGGCGTTGCCGAGGACGTAGTGGATGGCGTGGCGGACCTCGGTCGGCGTGCGCAGGACTCGGGCGTGGTAGCGGTCGCCGAGGACGCGGCCGGAGCGGCCCATCATCCGGTTGAGGCCCCTGGCGATGCGGATCGAGAGCCCCTGGATCGCGCGCGCGAGAGCGCGGCGGTTGGGCGCTTCGACGATCAGGTGGATGTGGTTGCCCTGGATCGAGAACCGCACGATGCGGACGTCGAAGCGGTCTCCGCCGACCCACAGCGCCGCCTCGATCACGCGGAACGAGCGGCGGCTGCGCAGGTTGTAGACGTGGGGCGCCATGCGCAGGGTGACGTGGAGCGGCCGGCGCTGGCTCCAGTCGGCGCGCGGGCGATGGGCCACGCCGGCACGGTCGCCGCGCGGCTTGCGGCCGGCGTCGGCGCGCTTGCCACCCCAGGTCCGGAACTCGAGGCCGAGCTGGCGATGACGGCGCGGCCGAGGCGTGTCGCGACGGTGAGAAGAGGATCTGGCCGCGCTCATCTTGATTGAGCATATATAATCATGGCCACCGCGCGACGCAAGGGATGTCCCCGAAAAAGACGGGGGTACAGCCCTGATAGATGGGCCCGACAGCGCTGCCTTCTCGGCGCCTCGGGCCGCGGCTGCGGCCGGCGACCACCCAACCTCCCCCGCTGCCGCCGCCACCCGCCGCCGCCTCCAATCCGGCAGCCGGTTGTCAGCCTGTCGGATCTGCCGGGCTGCCGCCTCCAGGGCCACCGCCGAGGCCGGTGCGCCCTCCATCATCGATTCGCGCCGAGGCTGTGACTACACGCAGGTACGTCACCCCCATCGAGGGCCGCGTCAGTCTTCGAGCGACCGCGGAACGCCGAGCGTCGCCCTGTCGGCTGCGCCTACGCCCCGACCAGCTATCCAATGCCGCCGCCCCGGGATATCCTGACCACGCTTATGGCGCCTCGCGCCCGCCGCCCGCGCGCCACGGATCCTTCCACGTCGCGTGGATCAGTACCCGGACCGTGCTCATCTCGAGGAGCGCTACGAGATCTTTCGCCGCTCCGCATGACCAGCCGCTACATCGCGCCCAGCTCGCGCAGGGTCGCGGCGATGATCTCGAGGCCGAGGCGCAGCCGCTCGGTGGGCTGCCAGGCGAAGCCGATGCGGAAGCCGTGGAGGTGGGGCACGCCGAGGAAGGCCGCGGTGCGGTTGTCGATCCAGACCTCGCGGCGGGCGAGGCGGCGTTCGAGCTCGAGCAGCTCGATCGAGCGCGGCAGCTCGAGCCACAGGGTCGGGCCACCGCCGGGCCGGGTCCAGCGCACGCCGGGCGGCATCAGCTCCTCGAGCGCGAGCAGGCAGGCCTGGTAGCGCAGGTCGAGCTCCCGCTGCAGCGCGGCGAGGTGACCGTCGTAGTAGCCGCGCTCGAGGAACTCGGCGACCACGGCCTCCGACAGCCAGACGTTGCCGAGGGTCGACAGCCGCTTCATCGCCAGCAGCGACGGCACCAGCGCCGGGTGGGCGACGACGAAGCCGACCCGCATCGACGGCAGCAGCTTCTTGGTGAAGCTGTTGACGTAGAGCACCTGCTCGCCGCCGAGCAGGCGCAGCATCGGCCGGTACTCGCTGCCCGACAGCATGTCCGAGCCCCAGTCGTCCTCGACGATCGCGACGTCGTGGCGACGGGCCAGCTCGAGCACGGCCATCAGCTCGCCGGTGGTGTACGAGTAGCCGGTCGGGTTGTGGAAGCTGGAGATCGCGTACAGCAGGCCGGGGCGGCCGGCGGCCAGCGCGCGATCCCAGGCCGCGAGGTCGAGGCCGGCGAACGGATCGACCGGCAGGCCGGTGAGCTGGAGGCCGAGCGACTCGAACAGGAGCTTGGCGTAGGCGTAGACCGGGGTCTCGATCGCGACCCGGCGGATCTCGAGCGCACGCGCGACCAGATCGAGCGCCTGCTGCGAGCCGGTGGTGACGATGATGGTCTCGGGATCGACGTCGATGCCGCGCAGCGCGAGGCGGGCGGCGATCGCCCGGCGGAGCGGCGGGTAGCCCTGGGCGTCGTAGATGGTGGCGAGCCCGGGCTGGCGCAGCACCGCGCGCGTGCACTCGGCCAGCCGCTCGGTGGGCAGCAGGTCGGGATCGATGAAGACGTTGCCCATCGCCAGGCCGTGGCGCGGCGCCCCGGTGCCCATCACCGGCGGTGGCCGCAGCCGGGGCAGCGGCGGCGCCAGCACGGTCGGCAGGGCGACGACGCCGGCCGGTGGGTCGGCGATGAACACGCCCTCGCGCTCGCGGGTCACCGCGATGCCGCGCGCGACCAGCTCGTCGTACGCGACCTGGGCGGTGTTCTTGGACAGGCCGTACTGCTGCTCGAGCACGCGCACCGGCGGCAGGCGGCTGCCGGCGGGCAACCGGCCGGCGGCGTGCTCGTGGACCACGGCCTCGACCAGGTCGGCGGCGCCGATCCGGCGCGCGTCGGTGCGGACGTGGACGGCGACGTAGGGTGCGCGCGGCATCGGCCGGTCTTACGCCGGGCTCGGCGTCGACGGAAGGGACAGCCGCCGGCCGACCGCTGGGACAGCAGCGCGCGCGACCTGCTATCGTCGACCGCACCACCGCAGGAGGGACGGCGATCATGCGAACCGGTCTGGCTTGGCTCGTCGCAGCGACACTGGCAGCGTGCTCGGGGTCGTCGGGGGAGATCGGGCCACCGGGCGCCGAGGGTCCCGCCGGTCCGCAAGGCGATCCGGGCGCCACCGGTGCGACCGGCCCCGCCGGTGCCGCCGGCCCGCAAGGCTCGATGGGCAACGTCGGTCCCGCTGGCCCTGCAGGCGCGGTCGGTCCGGTCGGCCCCGCGGGTCCCGCGGGCGCGGCGGGTGCGGTCGGCGCGCAAGGCCCGCAGGGGCTGATCGGCGCGGCGGGCGCGATCGGCCCGCAGGGTCCGGCGGGCGCGGCCGGCGCGGTGGGTGCGGTCGGTGCGCAGGGCCCGGTCGGCCCGATGGGCCCGGGCATCGTCATCGGTCCGCGGCCGGCCAACCCCGCGGCCGGCGCGCTGGCGTTCAGCACCGCGCTCGGCAACCTCGATCTCTACGACGGCACCGCCTGGCGCACGTTCACCGAGACGTTGCCGGCGAGCTGTCGCCAGATCAAGGCCCAGAACCAGGCCGCGCTCGACGGCGCCTACACGATCCGACCCGCGTTCGGTGCGGCGCCGGTGATGGTCTATTGCGACATGACCACCCAGGGCGGCGGCTGGACCCTGGTCAGCTATGGCAACCGCGGCCAGGCCGGCGGCACGACGGTCTACCTCCTGCCCAACGCCAGCTCGGCGGCCTGGGATCCCATCGGTCGCGCCAGCATCGGCGCGATCGACGCGAGCTTCCTGATCAAGACGTCGACCCAGGCCGCGCTCACCGTCGCCGAGGGCGCGCTGATCACCGGCAACCTGCTCTCGTACACCAAGGCCTACGTCTGGACCATCCCCAACCCGAGCCTGGTCAGCCTCGACCTGTTCGATCCGGTCAACAACGCCTCGGGCGGCTACTGCACGACGGTGAGCGTGAACGAGCTCAAGAACAACGTGACGTTCAACGCCAACACGATCTGGAACAAGCTGCAGGTGAGCTGCTCGGGCCACAAGAACGGCACGCCCTACGAGCGCCAGTTCCTCGGCTTCAACTCGGCGGGCTGCTATGGAATCTGCGGCTCCGACCCGGGGACGTCCAACGGCATGGTCGTCTGGTACGGCAGCGGCTACACGCCGACCACCAGCGGCGGGCTGAGCGATCCCGCGCGGGCCGGCTCGTTCGGCTTCTGGGTGAAGTAGCCGCGGCGGATCGTGGCGCGCACGATCATCGTCCTCCGCACCGGCGACGCGATCGCGCCGGTGGCCGCGCGGCGCGGCGAATTCTTCGGCTGGATCCGTCGATGATCTCCCGCGCGCGCGAGGAGGCCTGGCATCGCGGCCAGGCGCTCGCCATCCGGAGCTGACGATCGCCGGGGCGCGGGCTCGTCGAGTTCGCGACGGTCCGGTCCCTACCGGGCGAAGCGGCCGAGCTTGGCGGTGGCGGCGAGGCGCGACGGCACCATCATCTTGCGCAGCACGTGGTGGACGTGGGTGCGCACGGTCGCGCACGAGCGGAACTGCTCGCGCGCGATCTCGGCGTTCGACTTGCCGCGGGCCAGGGTGTCGAGGACCCGGGCCTCGCTCGGGCGCAGGCCGAGATCGAGCACCGCGTAGACCCCGACCTGCGCGGCCAGCCCGGCCAGAACGTCGCGCTCGCGGACCAGCGCGTGGGCCGGCTCGATCCGGCGGGCGGCGGCCCCGAGCGCCGGCAACAGCCGACCGAGCAAGGCGCGCTCGGCCTCGGCGAGCGAGCCGGCCCGCGCCGACTGGCACAGCACCACCGAGATCACGCCGGGGTTGGGATATCGACTCGCCCGCGTCCGATCGCGCGCGGGTCAGGGCCGCTGGGTGTCGAGCGTCCGGACCTGGCCGAGCTCGTCGAGCCACGGCAGCCGCGAGCGCGCCCAGATCTGCACCACCGGCCGCAGCTCGGCTCGCTGCTCGATCGTCCCCACGCGCAGGTTGTAGACCCGCGGCTCCGGGCCGACCGAGGTGGCATAGATCGGCGAGCCGCAGTGCTCGCAGAACGCTTGCTCACGCTGGGCGCCGCTGTCGGCGGTCTTCACGTAGATCCGCGGCGTGCCGCTGACCAGCCGGAAGCTGCCGGCGGCGGCGCGGATGACCACGCGGAACGCGGTGCCCGACAGCACCTGGCAGTCGGTGCAATGACAGATTCCGGCGGTCGCCGGATCGACCTCGGCCTCGTAGCGGATCGCGCCGCAGTGACACGCACCGGTGATGTTCATGGCGGGCTCCCTCCGCTGTTACAGTGGCGTTGGAGGCCCCATGGTCGCACGTTCTCTCGCCCTCACGTTGCTGCTCGCCACGACCGGCTGTGGTTCGTCGTCGACCGACTGCGCCGAGGACCAGGTCGAGGTGGTCTACCTCGGCGGCGCGCGCGATCACGAGACCGTGTGCAAGCCGCGCCCGACGACCTGCCCCAACCCGGCGTCGTGCGGTGACAGCGCCTGCATCCGCGACATGTACGCGCTGTGCGAGGCGCCGTACCTCGGCGTCGGCTGCTCCGATACGTTCGCGCCGCCGATCATCAGCTGCAACCCGTGACGTCAGGATCGCCGGCCCGCTCGGGTCGGGGTAGGCTGCGCCGCAGAAAGCGAGGTTCACGATGAAACGCAATGGCAAGGCCGTCTGGAACGGCTCGGGTCCCGAAGGCACCGGCACCCTCACCACCCCGTCGGGCGCGCTGTCCGATCATCCGTACTCGGCGAAGCTCCGCTTCCAGAACGAGGACGGCAAGGCCGGCACCAACCCCGAGGAGTTGATCGCCGCCGCCCACGCCGGCTGCTTCTCGATGGCGCTGGCCTTCCGGCTCACCGCCAACGGCACGCCGCCCGCCCGCATCGACGCCGAGGCCAGCCTCGACCTCATCAAGGGCGACGCCGGCTGGCACGTCCCGACCATCGCGCTGACCGTCAACGCCACGGTCCCCGGCCTCGACGACGCCAAGTTCCAGGAGCTGGCCGCCGACGCCAAGGCCAACTGCCCGGTGTCGAAGCTGCTGGCCGGCGCCCAGATCTCGCTGACCGCGACGCTCGCGCCGTCGTAGCCCGCGACCTCCGCGGGATTTTTTCGCGGTGGCCCCGGATTCCTCCGCGAGATCAGGGGGCTGGGACCCCGGAGCCCTCTCGATTGGTCACAAGTCGGCGGCCTCCTCGAGAGCGCAACGTGGACGTTGTCGTTGACGTGGACCTACGTTGACGTTGACGTTGACGTTGACGTTGACGGCGACGGCGACGGGCGACGTGAACGATCCTACGGGTCGAAGACGCGCCAGTCGTCGAGGTACGTGCCGTCGGCCTCGTCGATGCGGATGCCGGCGGTGCCCCAGCTGAAGGTGTCGTCGCGCACGCTCAGGACCTTGGCGTCGTCGAGCCACAGCGTGAGGAGGTTGCCCTCGGCGGCGAACTTGATCGTGTGCCAGGCGTGGGCGGAGGGCGACCGGCGCTGCTCGAGCGTCGCGATCGTCGTGTAGCTGCCGCACTGCTTCTTCTGGATCTGGATGACGCCGTCGAAGCGCCACGACGCGACGTAGAGGTCGTCCTCGCTGCGATAGCGCACGAACGCCTTGAAGCCG
>JAYVSF010000327.1:0-2964 GCA_043775605.1 Myxococcales bacterium | reverse complement strand
GCCAGCCGCGGCGGGCAGACCATGCCGTCGTCGTCGGCGTGGGTCATGATCATCGCGCCGACCAGGCGAGTCGACACGCCCCACGACGTGGTCCACGCGTGCTCGAGGCCGCCCTTCTCGTCCGAGAACCGGATGCCCGAGGCCTTCGAGAAGTTCTGGCCGAGGAAGTGCGAGGTCCCGGCCTGCAGCGCCTTCTGGTCCTGCATCATCGCCTCGATGCAGTAGGTGGTGACCGCGCCCGGGAACCGCTCGCCGGCGGTCTTCTCGCCCTTGATCACCGGCATCGCCATCCACTGCTCGGCGAACGTGGCGTAGACGTCGAGCATCTTCATGGTCTCGACCACGGCCTCGGCGGCGGTGGCGTGGGCGGTGTGACCCTCCTGCCACAGGAACTCGGTGGTGCGCAGGAACAGCCGGGTCCGCATCTCCCAGCGGACCACGTTGGCCCACTGGTTGATGAGCAGCGGCAGGTCGCGGTAGCTCTGCACCCACTTCGCGAACATCTCGCCAATGATCGTCTCCGACGTCGGCCGGACCACCAGCGGCTCCTCGAGCTCGCCGGTGGGGATGAGCTTGCCGTCCTTGAGCTCGAGCCGGTGGTGGGTGACCACCGCGCACTCCTTGGCGAAGCCCTCGACGTGCGCCGCCTCCTTCTCGAGGAACGACACCGGGATGAACAGCGGGAAGTAGGCGTTCTGGTGGCCGGTGGCCTTGAACATGCCGTCGAGCACGCGCTGGCAGTGCTCCCACAGCGCGTAGCCCCACGGCTTGATCACCATGCAGCCACGGACCGGCGAGGCCTCGGCCAGATCGGCGGCCTTGACCACCTGCTGGTACCACTCCGAGTAGTTGTCGGCGCGGGTCGGCGTGATCGCGGTCTGGGGCTTGGCGTTCGACGGGTTCGACATGGCGGGCTCGTACTACCGCGACCAGGCGGCGGGCGCAAAGCCCTGTCCGGCCCACCGCATCGCCAGTATGCTGCCGCCGCCCATGGGCCTGCTCCAGTCGATCAAGAAGCTGTTCGCCAATCCCAAGCACGTCGTCCGCACCGACGACCTCGAGCCCGGCGAGGTGGTCGTCGACGGCGCCGTCCGCGTCGGCGCCGCCGGCCCGCTGCAGTCGCCGATCAAGAGCGTGCCGTGCGTCGCGTTCGTCTACAGCGCCAGCCACCGGGTCACGGGCCGGCAGGCCGGGCTGACCGAGCGCCCGCTGCGCCACGTCGAGGTCTTCCAGCCCTTCGCCCTCGAGCTCGAGGGCGGCCGGATCGAGGCGGTGCCGCGGGTGCCCGGCGCGTTCGCGCGCGAGGATCACCAGGAGCTGGCCAGCCACGGCTACCAGGGCTTCATCGCCGCCGAGGAGCTGGTCACAGCGCGGGCCCGGGTCCGGGTGCGCGGGGTCGCGAAGCGCAGCGGCGACAGCTGGGTCGTGACCTACCGCAAGATCGAGGTCCTGAAGGACAGCGGCGGCAAGAAGAAGTCGGCCAAGCGCCGGCCCTGAGCGAGCCTCGCGAGCCGGGCGATCCCGCGCGCCCCGAGTCTTGCGCCCGCGCATCCGGCGACGTACACCCGCGCGCGACCCGGGTCGATCGCACCCGCCGTCGAGGAGTCCGATGAAGATCCACGAGTACCAGGGTAAAGAGCTGTTCCGGAAGTACGGCGTGCCGGTGCCCGCCGGCATCCCGGCGATGTCGGTCGAGGACGCGCTGACGGCGATTCCGCGGGTCCAGGCCGAGGCCGGCACCGACGTCGTCGTGGTCAAGGCCCAGATCCACGCTGGCGGCCGCGGCAAGGGCGGCGGGGTCAAGGTCGCCAAGACCACCGCCGACGCCGAGGCTGCGGTCCGCGCGATCTTCGGCATGACCCTGGTCACGCCCCAGACCGGGCCGGCCGGCAAGAAGGTCCAGCGCCTGCTCATCGAGCAGGGCCTGGTCATCGAGCACGAGTACTACCTCGGCATGCTGCTCGATCGCTCCACCGGCCGGGTCACGGTCATGGCCTCGATTGAGGGCGGCATGGACATCGAGGAGGTCGCCCACAGCCACCCCGAGAAGATCCTGCGCGAGCCGATCAATCCCGCGGTCGGCTGGCAGGACTGGCAGTCGCGGCGGCTGGCCAGGAAGCTCGGCCTCAGCGGCAAGCCGGTCACCGAGCTGGCCAAGTTCCTGCGGGCCCTGACCCGCTGCTACGACGAGATGGACTGCTCGCTGCTCGAGATCAACCCGCTGATCACGACCAAGGACGGCCGGGTGCTGGCGCTCGACGCCAAGATCAACTTCGACGACAACGCGCTGTACCGCCACCCCGAGCTCGCCGACTGGCGCGATCCCAACGAGGAGGATCCGCAGGAGAGCGAGGCCAAGAAGTGGGACCTGTCGTACATCGCGCTCGAGGGCAACATCGGCTGCATGGTCAACGGCGCCGGCCTGGCGATGTCGACGATGGACATCATCAAGTACTACGGCGGCCAGCCGGCCAACTTCCTCGACGTCGGCGGCGGCGCCACCGCCGAGAAGGTGACAGCGGCGTTCAAGATCATCACCAGTGATCCCGAAGTGAAGGCGATCTTCGTCAACATCTTCGGCGGCATCATGAAGTGCGACACCATCGCCAACGGCGTCATCACCGCGGTCAAGGAGGTCGGGCTCAAGGTCCCGCTGGTGGTGCGGCTCGAGGGCACCAACGTGGAGCTCGGCAAGAAGCTGCTGGCCGAGAGCGGCCTCGACATCCTGGCCGCGGCCGATATGGCCGACGGCGCCAAGAAGGCCGTCGCTGCGGCGCAGGCCGCGAAGGGAGGCGCCCAGTGAGCGTCCTCGTCGGTCACGACACCCGGCTGGTGGTCCAGGGCATGTCCGGCTCGACCGGCGCGTTCCACGCCCGCGGGGCGGTGGAGTACGGCACCCGCGTGGTCGCCGGCGTCACCCCCGGCAAGGGCGGGACCAAGGTCGCCGGCCTCGAGCAGGTGCCG
>JAYVSF010000326.1:0-3097 GCA_043775605.1 Myxococcales bacterium | reverse complement strand
ACCAACGGGATGCTGATCAAGGAGGAGCACCTCGCGTTCTTCGAGCAGCACGACCTGATCTTCATCCTGTCGATCGACGGCCACGCGGCGATGCACGATCTCGAGCGTCGCACCGAGGGCGACAAGGGCTCGCACCACGTCCTCGCGGCGAAGTTGCCGCGGTTCCTCGAGCACAACCCCGGGATGATGGCCTCGGTCGTGATCACGCCGCACAACGTGATCCATGCGGCGGATGGCATCAAGTACCTGTGGGACCAGGGCGTCCGCTACCAGATCATCAAGCCGGACGTCACGCAGGCGTGGTCGCGCGAGAACGTCGCCGAGCTCGAGCGCCAGTACAACCGGGTCGCCGAGGACTACCTGACGCGGACCCGCGCGGGCAGCGAGCTCTATCTCAACCTGCTCGACGACAAGTGGATCAACCACGCCAAGGGCGCCGAGGGTCTATCGATCCGCTGCGATGTCGGAAGCTCGCAGATCTCGATCTCGCCTGCCGGCAACCTCTACCCGTGCGTGCGCTGGGTGAAGGAAGACGAGGACGGCGTGCCGAACCTCGGCAACGTGTTCGAGGGCTTCAAGGCCGAGCAGCTCGCGAAGATCCGCGCCGAGGCGAATGCGCCGAAGCAGCCGTGCGGCGACTGCTCCTACAATGACGGCACCTGCGCGAACGAGTGCGCGTGCGAGCACTACTCGGCCACCGGCCGCATCGACACGCCGGCGCCCGCGCTGTGCGAGCACGAGCGCGTGATGGTCCCGATCGCGAATCGCGTGGGGAACACGCTGTGGCGCGAGCGGAACCCCGTGTTCATGCAGAAACTGTATCCAACGCTTCCCAAGCTCATCCAGATCCGAACGGACCGAACCGACAACGCTGACGACGGAGCCAACGCATGACCAAGAAAAAGCTGACGGTACTCTCGAAGCCCACCCCCGCTGCTTCCCAGCGCGAGCTCGCCGTCAAGCCGGTGGCCTCCGCGAGCGGCCCCGAGTTTCCCACCCGCGGCGAGATGTATCGCACCGCCGGCATGATCGGCGGCGCCACGCTGCTCGTCGGCGGCATCGCGAGCGCCGATGCGAAGCCCTCGGCGCCACCACCACCACCTCCCCAGCAGCAGCAGGCCAAGCCGGCCGACAAGGCGCCGATGCCGGTCGCCGAGATGGCGGACGGCTCGGTCGATGGTCAGCCGCTCGCCAAGGCGGCGCCGAAGTTCAAGGTCTACCGCGAAGGCGGCGGCATCGGCCCGGCCGAGGACATGTGGCAGGAAGCTGATGTCGAGGCGTTCATCAACTGGACGATGGCCAAGGAAGGCAAGCTCAACATCCAGACGAACTACAAGTTCGAGTTCGATGGCGCGAGCTTCGACATCGACGGCTACGACCCGGTGAAGAACGTCGGCTACGAGTACGTCGACAAGCTCGACTACGACAAGGCCTACTTCACCAAGGAAGTGAGGTCGAAGTTCGACCGCTGGATGAAGGACAAGAAGGCCGCGATCTTGTTCATCGAGATCAAGAAGAGCCCCGACGCGTCTACGATCAAGGGCAAGGTCCTCAAGTTCCTCGCCGCCGTGAAGAAGGCGCCGCCGGCTGCCGGCAAGCTGGCTGCTGCGGCTCCCAGCGCGCCCGCGATGAAGAAGTAACCAGTTCCCGCGACGAACGCACCGCACTGGAACTAAGGTTCCGCTGCGGTGCGTTTCGTTTCGGTGAAGGTCCTGGTCCTGCTCTTCCTGCTCGCGAGTTGCGGCGGCAGGAGCGCGGCCGAAGCACCGCCCGCGCAGCGTGCGTTCTACTTCTGGCGGACCACGTTCGCCCTGACGCCCGTCGAGCAGCAGGCAGTGGCCGCGCTGCACGTCGGTCGGATCTACCTGCGCGTGTTCGACCTCGCATGGAACGAGTCCGACAAGACCGTGGCGCCAGTCGGGCCGGTGACGCTCGGGGCCGGCGGCAAGGTCCCCGACGGCGTCGAGGTGGTCCCGGTCGTCTACATCAAGACCGAGGTGTTCAAGCACGTCGGCAGGGCGCAGCTGCCGATGCTCGCGCGCAAGCTATGGGCGGACGTGCAGTCGCGCGGCACCGCGATCGGGTTTCGCCCGCGCGAGCTCCAGCTAGATTGCGACTGGACCGACACGACGCGTGACGGCTTCTTCGAACTGCTGACCGAGTTGAAGACCGCCGCCGCGGTGCCGCTGAGCTCGACGATCCGGCTGCACCAGGTCAAGTACCGCGAGCGCACCGGCGTGCCGCCCGTCGAACGCGGCATGCTGATGTTCTACAACATGGGGAAGTTCTCGGCGGATCCCGAGGCCCGGATGATCTTCGACGCCGAGAGTGCGGCCACGTACCTCGCGCGAGTCGACGACTATCCGCTGCCGCTCGACGTGGCGCTGCCGATCTGGTCGTGGACCGTCCACGTGCGGGACGAGCTGGTGGTCGGGCTGATGCAGAGCACCGATCCGGCGGAGCAGCCGGCGCTCGACTTCCTGGCCGCCGACGGGCCGGATCGGTTTGTCGTGACCCGCTCCGCGTTCCTCCACGGTACGTTCCTGCGCGAAGGCGATGTGCTCAAGATCGAAGTCACCGGACCGGGCGAGACGCTCGGCGCCGCGCGTATGATCGCTCCTCATCTTTCGTCTCCACGGACGGTGACATTGTTCGACCTGTCGGAAAGGAATCTCCATCGCCATGCCACGGCTCAGCTGGACTCGGTGTTTCGGGCGATTCGCTAGCGCCGCGCTGATCATCGGGCTCGCCTGTGCGGCGGGGTTCACGATCCAGAGCGACGAGGCGCAGGCGTGCGCCGGATGGGAGCCGTCGATCTCCGACATGACGACGTTCGATCCCGGCGTGCTCGGCGATGACACCTGGGGCGGCCTCGAGTACGACCCGTTCAACGAAGGCTATGGCGGTGCGTGCGAGGACTGCGCGCGCAAGGCGATGCTCGAGGACTGGCACGGCTTCCTCAAGGAGTCGGTGACGCCGGCGGACTGGGAGCAGGTGCTATTCAAGGCAACGCTCGCCGACATCTTCGCGATCGAGAAGCGACTCACCGGCAAGTCGACGACTGCGCCGAAAGGCTTCGAGAACAGCTCGCTGTGGT
>JAYVSF010000325.1:0-11104 GCA_043775605.1 Myxococcales bacterium | reverse complement strand
GCCACGCCCAGCCCCGGCAGGGTCTCACCCAGGCCGAGCGGGCCCGGCGCGGCGGCGGTCAGGCTGGCGACCGACGGCGCCGCACCGTCCGGCCGCGGCGGCGGCGCGGACGGCAGCGCGGTGGCCGCGATCGGATCGGCGGCGGCCTCGTCGGCCGCGCTCGCGGGGATCGGCGGCGCCGCGTCCTCGCTGGCGACCATCGCCTTGGCCAGCCCGAAGTCGAGGACCTTGACCTGGCCGCCGGGCAGGATCATCAGGTTGTCGGACTTGATGTCGCGGTGGAGGATGCCGAGCGCGTGGGCCGCGGCCAGCGCGTCGGCGACGTCGGCGACGATGGTCAGCGCGCGCCGCCACTCGACGCCGCGCCGGGCCAGGCGGCCGGCCGGCTCACCCTCGACCAGCTCCATGACCAGGAACGTCCGCCCGTCAGCGCTGCCGATGTCGTGCAGGGTGACGATGCCGGGGTGGTTGAGCGCGCTCGCGGCCTGGGCCTCGCGCAAGAGCCGCGCCTGCCAGCCGGCGTCGCCCTCGACCTCACGCGGCAACACCTTGAGCGCGACCTCGCGGCCGAGCCGCTGATCGACCGCGCGATAGACCTCGCCCATCGCGCCACGCCCGAGCGGCCCGATGATGCGGTAGTGCGAGAGCTGGACCGGCGCCACCGCCGGGCAGTGTACTCCGACCGCTCGTCGGCGCGCGGCCGGCCGCAAAGCCTCGCTGCCCCGCAACCGCGCGAGCTCGCGGCCGATACCTCAGGCGACCGGCTCCGCCATCCCGGCGGCGTCGGCACAAAGAGGTCCCTCGGCCATGGAAGCCACGTCCACTTCGATCATGTCATCCGCCGCCAGCAAGCGTCGGCCCACGCGGACCTTCGACGAACTCTATGAGGAGCTCCTGAACGCACCGGAGGGCGTCGACGGCGAGATCGTCGACGGCGAGATCGTCGAGGCCACCCGGCCCGGCCCCCGCCACACCATGGCGATGTCCGATCTCGGCGCGCTGCTCGTCTCGGCGTTCCGGTTCGGCCTCGGCGGGCCCGGCGGCTGGGTGATTCTCCACGAGCCGGGGATCCGCTTCGGCGACGAGATGCGGGTCCCCGACCTCGCCGGCTGGCGCGTCGACCGATACCTCACCCCCGAAGCCACGGGACCGTGGCGGGTCGCGCCCGACTGGATCTGCGAGTGCCTGTCGCCGACCACGGCCCGGTCCGATCGCACCAAGAAGCTGCCGCTCTACGCCCTCCACGAGCTCCGCCACGTCTGGCTCGTCGATCCCGCCATCCAGACCCTCGAGATCCTCCGGCTCGAGGGCGCGCGCTGGACGCTGGTGGCGACCCACGGCGCCGACGCCAAGGTGCGAGCCGAGCCGTTCGACGCCGTCGAGCTCGACCTCGCGATGATCTGGGGCCCGCCCCCGTAGCTACCGGCGGCGGCGACCGGCGTCGACCGCGGGCCCGGCGTCCTGAATTCCGGCGTCGACGATCCCGGCGTCGATCGCAGGCGGCGCGAGCACGTGGATCGTCACCGTGCGCTCGAGCCGCACCGGCCGGCACAGCTTCGGCCCGCACAGCCACAGCCGGACGTCGAGCGCGAGCGGATGATCGCCCGCGACCCTGCCCTTGATGCGGACGTCGAAGCGCGGCGCGTCGGCCGCGGGATCGGCGGCGTCCTTGCGCCCGTAACGGCGGCGCGGCAGCCCCAGCCCGTCGTCAGCGTCGACCCCGATCCGCAGCGGCCCGTCGGCCGACACTGTCCGACCCGCGGTCGGCGCCACTGTCACCGACAGCGCCGCGGTCTCGCCCAGCCCGACCGTCAGCTCGCTCGCGACCCGCAGGCTGACCTCGGGCTCGTCGGCCGAGGCCCGCGCGCAGCCTCCTGCCGCCACTGCGAGCGCCACTGCGAGCGCCGGCACCCTCACAGGATGTGCGTCGCCAGCTCCGCGAGCTGGCTGCGCTCGCCCTTCGACAGGATGATGTGGCCGGCGATCGCCTCGTTCTTGAACCGCTCGGCCACGGTGGTCAGGCCGTTGTTCGACGCGTCGAGGTAGGGGTGATCGATCTGGTAGGGGTCGCCGGTCAGGATGATCTTGGTGCCCTCGCCGGCGCGCGTGATGATGGTCTTGACCTCGTGCGGCGTCAGGTTCTGGGCCTCGTCGACGATCATGTAGACGTTGGGCAGCGAGCGACCGCGGATGTAGGTCAGCGGCTCGACCTGGACGAAGCCGAGGTCGACCAGCTCGGCGTAGCTGCGGCCCTCCTTCTTGTCCGAGCGATTCAAGCCGAGCAACAGCTCGAGGTTGTCGTAGATCGGCTGCATCCAGGGGTTGAGCTTCTCCTGGATGTCGCCGGGCAGGTAGCCGATGTCGCGGCCGAGCGGGAAGATCGGGCGGCTGACCAGCAGCTTCTGGTAGACATCCTCGTCGGTAACCTTCTGCAGGCCGGCGGCGATGGCGAGGAGCGTCTTGCCGGTGCCGGCCTTGCCGACCAGCGTCACCAGCTGGATCTCGTCGTTGAGCAGCATGTCGAGGGCGTAGTGCTGCTCCTTGTTGCGCGGCCGGATGCCCCAGACCCCGTCGCGCAGCTTCTTGACCGGCACCACCTTGCCGGTGGCCTTGTCGAAGCGGGCCAGCGCGCTCTTGCCGCTGACGTCGTGGCGCAGCAGCACGTACTCGTTGGCGTGCAGCTCGCGGTCGGCGTCGACGGTGATCTGGACCCCGCCGACGGCGTACAGATCGTCGATGACGCTGGCCTCGACCGCGACCTCGCGGTGGCCGGGGTACAGCTCGTCGATGCTGATCCGCTCGGGCTCGAAGTCGACGGTGTCGAGGCCCAGCGCATCGCCACGGATGCGCATGTTGACGTCCTTGCTGACCAGGATGGTCGGGACGCCGGGGTTGGCCTCGCGGACCTCGGACGCGATCTCGAGGATGCGGTGATCCATCGACCGCGAGTCGAAGCTGGGGTTCTTGGGCGGGTTCTTGGCCAGCACCACCCGGACGGTGCCGCCGTTGCCGAGGGGCTGCGGCAGCGACAGGCCGCCATTGGTCCGGTGCTGATCGAGCAGACGCGCGACGTGGCGGGCGTTGCGACCGAGCTCGGTCTGGTCCTTCTTGAAGGTGTCGATCTCCTCGATGACGTAGATCGGGATGATCACGTTGTTGTCGGCGAACGAGAAGATCGCGCGCGGGTCGTGGAGGAGGACGTTGGTGTCGAGGACGTAGTTCTTGACCGTCACGGCCTGCGATGATCCCAGGGTGATCGGGGCGCGGAAAGCCGCCGGGGGCCCAGAATCGGCCGGGAGCACTCCCGGGATCGACGGGGCGGCGGAGGTGCTGGCGGCGGGGTCGACGGGCCAGTGGCTACTCGAGTGGTCGGTGCCTGGAGTCTCCTCGCACCGCGTCATTGCCCACCCCAGTCCCCAGCGGCGCGGCGTCTCGGGTGGCTGACACCCGGACAAGTTCGCGAGACTCCATGCATGGCGTGGCGCGGGCCGCGGGCGCGTGGACGGCCGGGTCGCTGGCAACGATCTTGCTGTAGGTCCGACCATGCGCCTCGCCGCCCTCGCCCCCACGGTCGCCGGTCTTGGTCTCCTGGCCCTCCTGTCCTCGGCCTGCACCGACGCCGGCCCGACCCCGAAGCTGCCGCCCGAGCTGAAGGTCACGTCGCCGGCCCGCGGCACGCTGCAGGCAGGCCTGACCACGATCGAGGTCCGGGGCACGGTCGCCGCCAACCCCGAGACCGGCGTCGCGGTGGCCCAGGTCGAGGTCAACGGCGTCGCGGCCGCGGTCGACACCGCCGGCAACTTCACCGCCCGCATCCCGCTCCACGCCGGCGCCAACGTCATCAAGACGGTCGCGACCGGCACCGACGGCGCCGCGCAGTTCGACACCCGCGCGCTGGTGACCGGCGACTTCCGGCCGCTGGCCACCCCGGTCGACAACGCGCTGGCGGCCGGGCTGTCGAAGCAGGCGTTCACGCGGCTCGGCAGCTACGCTGGCGACCAGATCGCCGCCGCCGACCTGAGCGCGCTGATGATGCCGATGAACCCGGTGGTCGCGAAGGGCCTGACCAACGGCCACGAGGACTGCCTGTACGGCAAGGTCAGCGTCAAGCCCGGCCTCGACGTCGGCGACGCCAACATCCAGTTCGCGCCGACCGCCGCCGGCCTGACCATGGACGTGTCGCTCGACCGCGTGGTCGCGCCGCTGCACGCCCGCTACGGCGCGGTCTGCATCGACGGCGACACCGACCTCACGATCCGCGCGACCCAGATGCGGATCAAGGGCAACCTCGGCGTCACCGTCAGCGGCGGCCGGGTCCACGTGACCTTGCAGAACCCGCAGGTCACGCTGACCGGCTTCGACCTCCAGGCCAGCGGCCTGCCGGGCGCGGTGCTCGACCTGCTCGATCTCGATCAGGAGATCGGCAACATCATGGCCAAGGCGACCGAGAAGTTCGTGGCGCCGATGGTCGAGAAGGCGATCGAGGGCGTGAAGGTCGGCGAGCAGCACGTCACCGTGCTCGGCCAGAGCCTCGGCATCAACGTCGCCCCGGTCGCGGTCCACTTCGACACCGCCGGCGCCGACATCGTGCTCGACACCTCGATGGTGGTCGCCGGCGCCCCGGCGTCGACGACGTTCGTCTACACCGACGATCAGGTGCCGCCGGCCCGGGCCAACACCGGCGTCGAGCTGGCGCTGGCCGACGACGCGCTCAACCAGGTGATGGCCGGCTTCTGGGCCGCGGGCGCGCTCGACAAGACCATCGACCGGGACCTCGGCCTGGCCGACTCGATCACGCTCGACGCCACGCTGCCGCCGGTGATCTCGGCCGGCGCCGACGGCGCGATGCACCTGACTCTCGGCGACCTGATGGCGACCCTGTCGAAGGGCGGCGTGCCGGTCACCACCATGGCCGTCAACGTCGAGGTCGCGCTGGCCGCGGCGCCGTCGCCGCTCGACCCGACCGTGGTCAAGCTCAGCCTCGGTCTGCCGACCCTGTCGACCGACATCGTCGCGGACACCAGCGGCCTCGACCAGGACAGCCTCGCCCGCCTGCTGCCCGCGCTCATCCAGATGCAGCTCGACGGCTTCGCCCCCATCCTCGGCAACATCCCCATGCCCGCCATCAGCGGCATCCGCCCCGTCGACGTCCAGATCGGCGGCCAGGCCGGCTACATCCGCATCGCCGCCGGCCTGCAGTAGGGGGACAGGCTCCGGACTAGCGGCGTTTCGAAGGGAAGCGCTCCTTGAGGATCTGGGAGAGGGCGGCGCGCTCGAAGTCGGTGAGGTCGTCGGCGGAGAGGGCGGCGAGATCGTGGTGGACCCGGGCGAGGTGCTCGAGCGCGCGGGCGCCGGGATCGAGGGTCTCGCGGGCGAGAGCGAGCGAGCGGGCGACGTCGCTGCTGCGCTCGCGGGACAGGCGCAGGGCATCGGCGGGGCGGGCGGCCTCGCGGTAGCAGCCGATGGCGTCCTCCCATTGCTCGAGCCGCTCGGCGACCCGCGCGCGGAGCTCGGCCGCCGGCGCGGCGAGCAGGTTCAGGCCGCGCACCGCGAGGTCCGTGATCGACTTCGCCGCCCGCTGCTCGAGCGCCCACTCGCACGCTCGCAGCGCGAGCTCGGCCCGCAGACCCGCCAGCGTGCTGCCCGCGGTCGCCAGCTCGGAGACCACCTCGAGGACATCGAGCAGCCGGTCCCACTCCTTGCCGGTGTGGCCGGCGGCGCGATCGCGGGCCAGGTTCAGCACCCGCTCGAGCGCGTCGGTGGCGTAGCGCGGGCCGACCCCGGCCGGTCCGCGGGCGTGCTTCACCAGGTTGGCGACCGCGGCGCGGGCCTGGTCCTCGCCAGCCAGCGCGTTGCGGACGTCGAGCGCGAGCGCGGCCAGCTCGGGCTCGCGCGCGTTGCGCAGCTCGAGGTTAGCCCGGCTCAGGCGCGCGCCGCGGTCGACCTCGCGATCGAGCCCGGCCCGCAACAGCGCGAGGCCGACGATGCGGTAGACCTGCTTGCGCAGCTCGCCCTGGACCGCGCCGGCGCGGTTGCTGTCGCCGAGCCAGCCGCGGGCCCGCTCGGCGATCCGCAGGCCGACGTCGGGATCGTCGGCGAAGGTCCGGTCGAAGTCGGCCAGCGCCTCGGTGACCAGCGCGTGGCGATCAGCGGTGTCGACGTCGAGCTTGGCCGCGAGGTCGTCGAGCTCGACGCCGGTGACCACGCCGTCGATCGGCACGCCCTGATCGGCGCACAGCTGGTCGAGCCGCTGCTGCTCGTCCTTGCCCAGCGGCCGCTCGACCAGCACCAGCACCTCGGTCGCGCGCGAGATCGCCACCCGGATCGCGTCGACCGCGGTCCGGTTCTCCAGCTCGACGATCGGGGTGTCATCGGCGGTCGGCGTGACCTGATACAGCGCATGCGCCCGCCGGCCGATGTCGAGGACGAACGCGACCCGGAAGTCGAGGCCCTTGGCCTCGGGCGCCGCCACCACGTGGACGACGTTGGCCCGGCGCGCGGCCAGGAGGACGTCGTCCGGCACCTGGGTGTCGGGGTAGATCAGCGCCGCGCCGGCGGTGGCCGCGACCACCGCGCACAGGGCGTCGAGCCCGCGGTCGCGGAGATCGACCACTAGCACCGAGCCGACCGCGGTCTCCTCGACGTTGGCGGCGGCGTACCCGCGCGGCCGCTGGCGCTTGGCCAGGGTCTTG
Organism: Myxococcales bacterium; assembly: GCA_043775605.1. Lineage (GTDB taxonomy): Bacteria > Myxococcota_A > Polyangia > Haliangiales > Haliangiaceae > UBA2376. The sequence continues at coordinate 4,412 of JAYVSF010000325.1, read as the reverse complement.
TACAGGCTCCACGAGTTGTTGATGACCCGGGTGATCGGCCGCGGCGAGCGGACGTTGCCGGGCAGGTCGAACTCCTCGGGCCGACCGAGCAGGTCGTTGATCAGGTTCTTGAGCTCGCCCCAGTCGAAGTCGGTGGCGCGCACGGTCTGGCCCTCGTCGCCGGCGACGTGGAACGCCGGGCGCCGGCCGCTGCTGGCCGCGGGGCGCCGCGCGACCAGCGCGCACACCAGCAGCTCGATCAAGGTCAGGTCCTGGACCTCGTCGATCAGCACCGCGTCGAGGTCGGAGAGCGCGGGAGGCAGCTCGGCGTCGTCGGCGAGGAGCGCGCGGGCCAGGGCGCTGGCGCGATCGAGATCGCCGAACAGCCGGGCCCGGACCTCGGCCGACAGCAGCCGCGCCGCGCCGATCGCGCCCTCGGTCGCCGCCGGTCCGAGGGTCGCGGTGCGCCGGGCCCGGTAGGCCCGGACCGCGCCGTCGTCGTCGAGCGCGGCCGCGGTGCCGCGGAACGCGAACGGCAGGGCCCGACCCCAGAAGTGCGCGCGCAGCTCGCCGTACAACGCGCCGATGTGGCCGAGCCAGGGCCCGATCGCGCGCGGCTCGGCGGCGAGCGCGGTCGTGAGCTCGGCGCTGGCCACGGCGAGGGTCGGCGCCGGCTGCCACTCGGGATCGAGCGCGGAGAACAGCTCGAGGTGGGTCCAGGCCTGCGCGTCCTGGCCGTCGTGGGCGTAGGTCTCGAGCCAGCGCCGGGCCTGACCGCGCTGCGCCTCGCCGAAGGTGAGCAACCGGATCCGGCCGTGGTAACGGCGGGTGCGCTCGAGCTGAAGCGTGGTCTTGCCGGCCCCGGGGTGGCCCTTGCCGATCGACAGCGACGCGCTGTGCTCGCACGCGTCGCGCTGCGGCTGCGACAGGAAGTCGGCCGCGTCGGCCGCGGCCTCGACCTCCTCGACGTAGGCCCGGGCGTCGAGCACGATGTAGTCGGCGCGGACCCCGGCGTCGAGCAGCTCGCCGGTGTCGTCGTGGTGGCGGACCAGGCGGAGCACCACGTCGCCGCGCTCGAGCCCGAGCCCGGGCACGCTGCGCATCCCCGCCAGCGCGTGCCACAGGTAGTAGTGGTTGCCGCCGTTGTCGCCGAGGGGCGCCCGCAGCCAGCCGTTGTTGACGCCGCGCGTGCCCTTGACCCGGTGGGCGCGGCCCTCGACCAGCATCTCGCGCATCAACCGCTGGATCGCGGCCTGCAACCGGCGCAGCTCGCCGTGGCGATCCTGGAGGAACCCGAGGACGTCCTGGTGGAGCAGCAGGCGATGGCCGAGGCCGGCCCGCGGCGACGCCGCCACCGGCAAGGTCGCGGCGAACGGCAGCTGGTCGTTGGGTGCCGGCAGCAAGAGGTCGGTGGCCTCGACCGCGACATCGACGTCCGGCCGCCGCCGGCGCGCGACCAGGGTCGGCAGCTGGTCACGGACCCGCTGGACCTGCTCGGCGGTGAGCGCGCGATCGGGCGAGCTGAAGTCGGTGTCCTTGCCGAACCCCTCGCGCAGCAGCCGCTTGACGTCGGAGACCTTGGCCTCGAGCTCGTTGGCGAGCTCGCGCGTGGTCGTCACGCTCGACCCTCGAGCTGCGGCGACCGGGCGGCCCAGGGTCTCGTCATCCGCCGGCAGGATAGCGCGCAACGCAGGCGCGATGCAGCCCGGCGCCGTGCGGCTCGCTGGCACCGGCGGCCGCGGGCGCGGTACCCTGACGTGATGGAGGCGCACACGCGACGCTGGGTCGTGCGGCTCGGGCTCGCGACCGGCGCCGTGGCGATCGTCGCCGCCTGCTCGCCGACCGGCTCGATCGCGACCGCACCGACGGCGAGCCCGCCGACTCGACCGGCGACCGAGGGCCCGATGTCCGATCCCGCCGAGTACGCGATCGACCGGATCTCGTGGGAGGCCGGCCAGGCGATCTTCACCCGCACTGGCCTCGGCGATCCCTACCGGGTGGGCGTGCCCTACCCCCTCTACCTCGCGCTGGTGCGGCGCTACCCCGACCTGTTCGGCGGCACGCTGGCCGCGCTGGCCGATCGCTACGGCCTGATCGCGCGCGCCGCCGATCCGCGCAGCGACGATCGCGACGTGCGCGAGGGCCTGCCGGTCGGCCTCCACCTCACCGACGACCCGATCACCGGCGTCCCGTTCGTGGTCCACAGCTGCGCCCTGTGCCACACCGCCCTCATGCGCTGGGCCGGCGGCGCCGCGCAGGTCGCCGGCCTCGGCAACCCGCGGCTGCGGGTCCACGCCTACGACGCCGCGTTCGCCGCCGTCGCTCGCCGCCCCGATCTCGATCTGGCGCACCTGCTGCCCGACGCGCTCGCCGCCGCCACCGAGCGCGGCGTGACCTGGCCCTACGACTGGCGGGTGCCGCTCGCCACCGCCACCATCGAAGCGCTGCGCGCGCGGGCTCGCGACCGCGCCGACTTCCTCGCGCGGGTGGCCGACGGCCCGCCCGGCCGGGTCGCTACCATCGAGGCCTTCGCGGTCGCCCTCGGCGCGCGGCTCGGTCGCACGATCGCGACCGCCACCGACGTGGGCTGGGCCAAGATCCCCGACGTCGTCGGCTTCGCGGCCCGGACCACGCTGTCGTTCGACGGCGCCGGCGAGGGCCCGATGGACGTCCTCGTGGTCGAGGCCGACGTCGCCGCCGGGGCCCGACCGGCGTGGTTCACCAGCCACCCGTTCCAGGGTCCGAGCCTCGCCGCCTACCTGCGCCAGCCCGAGCGCGCGCTGCCGTTCCCCGGTCCGATCGACGTCGCGCGCGCGACCCGCGGCCACGCGCTGTTCGAGTTTCACTGCGCGCCGTGCCACGGCAGCTACGCCGACGACGGCCGGGTCCGCCGGTACCGCGAGGAGATCGTCGCCGTCGGTGACGTCGGCACCGATCCGGCCCGCACCCTCGCGGTCACCGACGACTTCGTCGCCGCCGCCGGCGATCCTCGGCTCACGCCCGGCCTGCCGCCGGGGCTGCTCCGCACCCGCCGCACCGACGCCTACGTCCCGCCAGTGTTGACCAGCGTGTGGGCCCACGCGCCGTACGGCCACGCCGGCCAGTGGGCCAGCCTGGCGATGATCGCGACCGCACCGAAGGCGCGCGCCCCACACTACGTCGTCGATCTCGACCTGCCGTACGATCTGGTGAACGTCGGCGTCGCGACCCGACCCGTGCCGACGACCGGCACCGTCGGGCCGCTCGGTCCGGGCACCTACCTGCACGACGGCAGCCGGCCCGGCTTCAGCGTCCTCGGTCACCCGTTCCTGGCCGACGTCGGCGCCGCGGGCGCGGCCGACGTGATCGAGTACCTGAAGACGTTGTAGCGCGGCGCGGTCAGGCCGCGGGCTTGCTCAGCACCTTGGTGAGCACGCTGGCTGATCGACGGTGGCGGCGGTCGGCGCGGCAGCGTACGGGGCGGGCGGCTGGGACTGATTCTGGGGATCCATGTTGTGCTCCCTGGTGGACACAAGTGGGCAGTGGCGAACTGACCTCGTGGTCCCGCGCCGCCCCCGCGGCTGTCAACGCAGCCGCACGCCGCACGCCTCCGGATCACCCGTCGATCAGGACGCCTTCTTGGCCCGGGAGGCGACGAACTGCGCGTGGGTGACGACCTGGTTCCGGCCGCTGTGCTTGGCGTGATAGAGAGCGAGGTCGGCCCGCTCGATCAGGGTCGCGCGATCGCGGCCGTCGTCGGGGAAGCCGGCGACGCCGACCGACATCGTGACCTGGAGCGGCCCCTTTTCGGTCTCGATCACCAGCTTGGCGACCTCCTGGCGCAGGCGATCGCCGACCTGGCGGGCCTGCTCGACCGTCGAGCTCTCGAGCACGACCGCGAACTCCTCGCCGCCGTAGCGGGCGGTGATGTCGATCTTGCGCGGTACCTCCTGCAGGACCTTGGCGACCCGGCGCAGCACCTCGTCGCCGACGGGGTGACCATAGTTGTCGTTGACCTTCTTGAAGAAGTCGACGTCGCACAGGAGGAATGCGGCCGGGTGGCCGTGGCGCTGCGCGCGCTCGAGCATCTGCGCGAACCGATCCTGGAACGTGCGGTGGTTGGTCAGCCCGGTGAGGCCATCGGTGGTGGCCATCGTCTCCATCTGCTTGTAGAGCAGGCCGTTCTGCAGCGACACCGCCACCTGGGTCGCGATCACCGACAGCATCTCGCGGACGTCGGCGCCGAACCGCTTCTCGGCCCGCGCCGCCAGCATCAGCGTGCCGATCGCGACGTCGGCGGCGACCAGCGGCAGCACCACCAGCGAGCGGGCGTCGTCGAGCTTGATCTTGCGGGTGTAGATCGGCGCGGTGACCTCGCGCGGCTCGCCGCCGGCCGGCAGGTAGTGGCGGTTCTTGACCACCATCGCGGCCAGGCCGGCGTTGTCCTTCCACTC
>JAYVSF010000324.1:0-5357 GCA_043775605.1 Myxococcales bacterium | reverse complement strand
GGCGACCGTCGGCTCGACCCGCTCCGCGTCGCCGCGGCGGAGGCCGACGTGGAGGATGGTCTGCACCGCGATCTGGGTCCAGGTCAGGCCGCGGCGGCGGAGGTGGCGGGCGTAGCCGAGCACGCTCGCGGGTTGGTAGCGGATGGTCCGGCCCAGGCGGGCCGAGAGCAGCGCCGCGACCTCGTCGAAGGTGAGCGCCGCGGGCCCGGTGAGCGTGAGCGCCTGGCCGGCGAAGCGCGCGGGCTCGGCGAGCACGCACGCGGCGACGTCGCCGACGTCGTGGACGTCGAGGAACGCGACCCGGCCCGCGCCGGCCGGCACGTACAGGCGGCTGTCCTCGACGAGGTCGCGGCGGTAGGCGTCCTGGAGGTTCTGCGCGAAGAAGCCGGGCCGCAGCAGCGTGTAGCCCCGGCCGCTCGCGATCAGGTGGAGCTCGACCTTGCGATGCGGCACCCACGTCATTCTCTCGGCGCCGGCGACGGACAGGAAGACGATGTGGGCCACCCCGGCGGCGTAGGCGGCGTCGACGAACGGGAGCAGCGTCGTCGCCATGTCACCGATCGGCGGCGGGCGGAGCAGGAACACGCGGTCGCAGCCCGCGAGCGCCGGGGCCCAGGTCGCGCGATCGAGGAAGTCGAGGCGCCCCGCCTCGGCGCGCGGGAACCTCGCGCCCAGCTTGCGCGGGTCCCGATCGGTGACCCGCATGGCGAGCCCGCGCTCGCTGCAGGCGCGGGCGACCTGGCCGCCGACGTTGCCGAGCCCCGTCGTGACCAAGGTGCGACTCGCCATGGCGCTCCTTCTCGTCGCTGAGGTGCCGGTCACGGGTCGCTACGCTGCGGACGGGCGAGGGGCGCGGGTCGGCTACGGGGTGACCGGGGCCTGGGCGCAGAAGCGATCGAACGAGGTGAGGCGCTGGCCCGGGGGCGGTACCGGCTCGCCGCCATGCGCCACCATCAGGGCCTGGTCGCGGCACTCGTAGCCGCCGCGGCAGTCGCCGTTGCCGCCGCAGGTCTTCATGCAGTACCGGACCTCGGACGCCTCCGGCACGCACTGGCCCGCGAGGGTGCAGGCCTCGTCGAGGCCGCAGTCGTTGGTCGACAGCTCGGTGCCGAGATCCTCGGTCGCCGGGTCGCACGGCAGGTTCTCGAACGACGCCGTGAAGAAGCGGACGCACACCGCCTCCGACGGACAGGTGCCGTAGTCGCAGCCGGGGATCGTGCAGTAACCGTCGAGCGAGGCCTGATCGCAGATCAGGTTGCCGTCGGTGCCGCAGTCGGTGCTGACCAGGCACGAGTCGCCGATCTGCTTGCCGCAGCCGGCCAGGCCAAGGGCGAGCACGACCCCGGCCGCGAGGGCGGGCATCAGGGAGCGGGCGGGGCGGACGGCGATCATGCGGGGGCGCATCCTAGCAGGATGTCGAGGCGGGGCGCGACCGGGCGCGGAGATCCATCGCCCGGGTTGGACCGGCGTGGGCGCGGCCGGGTTGCCCGGGGCCCGCGACCAAAGCGCCCGGGCGCCGGTTGGACCGGCGTTTGCGGGGCCGGCGAGATATGGTGGCGCGATGAACCGTACTGTCACCACCGCCGTCGCCCTCGCCGTCTCCTTGCTCGCCACCCGGGCCGCCACCGCCGACACCCGGTCGTGGACCGCGGTGAAGAAGATCGTCGGCAAGAGCGACACCGCCGTGATCGGCATCGACCTCGCCCGCCTGCGCACCACCACCGCGTTCAAGAGCGGGCTCCAGCTCATGCTCGACGCCGAGCCCGAGGCCAAGCAGGTGTTCGACACGGTCAAGGCCGAGTGCGGGTTCGACCTCACCAGCGCGGTCTCGGACCTGACCGTGGTGATGCAGGGCGAGGATCACCCGCTGATCGCGTTCGGGCTCGACGGCCTCGACGAGGCCAAGGTCGTGAGCTGCGTCGGCATCGTGGCCGGCAAGCTGGCCGACGCGCCCGGCGTCACGCTGACCGGCACCAAGAAGGGCAAGATCACCGAGTACGGGGTCAAGGGCGAGGCGAAGAAGCTCTACGTGGCGTGGCTGGCCAAGGACGTCATGGCGTTCACCGAGGACGCCAACGACCGCAAGCTGCTCGAGCAGCGCATCGCCGGCAAGGGCGCCAAGGGCGACCTCGCGAAGTTCCTCGGCAAGACCTCGACCGCGGCGCCGTTCTGGTTCGCGGTCGCGCAGAAGACCGTCGAGGACGGCCGCACGATCCTCGGCGGCTACGCCAAGCTCGAGCTGGCTGGCGGGATGTTCGCGGCGTCCGGCGCGCTGGTCCTGGGCAAGCCGGCCGACGCGACCGCGTTCGCCGCCGAGGGCAAGGAGGCGCTCGCCAACGGCCAGCAGGAGGTCGCCAGCAAGCTGCCCGAGCTCGGCAAGGTGCTGACCACGGTGACGATGGCGGCCAAGGGCGCCGAGGTCGTGATCTCGGCCGCGGTCGCCGACAAGGACGTCGGGACGATCATCCCGCAGCTCGACAAGGTTTTCTGATCGAGCGTGGGCGTGGGCGTGGACGAGGTCGTTGCGGTCCGCAGATCATGCGGTACATGCGGGCCGGGCCGCAGGACCTGCGTCGAACCCGGGCTGCCGCCGTCAGGCACCCTCGCCGACGGTGACGCAGTCGTCGCGCAGGACCCGCGGATTGAGGAAGCCGCGCTCCTCGTCCTCGAGGTGCTCGCGCAGCCGGGCGACCAGGTCGCGCGAGGTCCGCCGCAAGCCCTCGACATCGGTCAGGTCCTTGAGCGGCGCGATCATCGCGCGGAGCGCCGCGTGCTCGGCGACATGGTCCTTGATCATCTCGTCGACGCGCTCGGGGCCCCAGGCGTCGGTCTGGGCCAGGAGCGGGCGCAACGCCGCTTCCTCGTTGGCGTTGTGGGCGGCCAGGACCAGGGCCAGGCGCGACAGCAGCGCCGCGAGCTCGACCACCGTCTGATCGCACGGCCCCGCCGCCGGGCCCTCGGCGAGCCCGCCGATCTGCGCGAGCAAGACCCGGATCCGCGCGTGCTCCTCCGACAGGCGCGCATGGACGTCGCTGGGGAAAGTCGTGACCATGGCCCGGATCGATGCACCGGGCGTGCCCGGGGCGTCTGCCTCGCGATGACCGGCCGGTGGACGGCGCCGCGGCGGGCAACGTGGCCTTTCCACCGCGCGTGCCGGTTTCCGCGCACCGCGCGCGTCTACGCCGTGACCAACCCGGTCAAGGACGGCCTGGTCGCCAGAGTCCACCACTGGCCGGGCGTCAACGGCCTGCGCGCCCTGCTCGAGCGGCGCACCATCACCGTCCGGCGGCCGCGCACCTTCTTCCGCGAGGACGGCGACCTGCCCGACGAGGTCACGCTGACGCTGGACCTGCCGCCCGAGCTCGGCGACATCGATCGCATCCTCGACACCATCCGCGCGCGCGTCGCCGAGGTCGAGACCGGATGGCCGCCGAGCGGGCCAAGACCGGCGCATGGGTCATGGGCCGTCGCGCCGTCCGCCGGCAGTCGTGGCGCGATCGCCCGCGCAACCGCGAGCCGCGCTTCGGCCTCCGCCCGCGGGTCGCGGCGCGCAACCAGTGGGCCCACCTCGAGGCGCTCCAGCGCAACCGTGACTTCCTCGAAGCCTACCGCGCCGCCCGCGCCGGCTCCCTCGCCCTCTTCCCGCCCGGCACCTGTTCGGCCGGCCGATCCCGCGGCTCGGCTGCTACAAACCTCGGTCGGGGATCTGGTGGCTACAAACCTCGGTCGGGGATCTGGGGAAGCTGACCGCGCGGGCGATGAATCGGTCGGCTACAAACCTTGGTCGGGGATCGGGGCCGACCAGACCTTGTTGAAGTCGAGGCCGCGCAGGCCTGCCGCCTTCACTCGGTCGACGAAGCGCTCGCTTACGTAGGTGGAGCTCGCGCGATGCGGCAAGCGGAACAGATCGATGCCCTCGATCCTGGACGCGACAAACGCAACCCTCTTGATGCGCATGATGCGGTTCGTCCCGGCGAACTTCACTAGCGACGAGTTGGCCTCGTCCAGGGCGTCAATGACGCGTGCGTTCAGCACGAACAGCTCGACGCCGTCGTCGGTCGACAGCGGCAGCACCTCGCCGCTCGCGTCGAGGATGTCGCGCAGCGCCTCGACCGCTGACCGCCGCATGACGAGCGCGTCGCTCCCGAGCCACGGGAAGTCCGAAGGGTTGAAGGCTTGGCGGTCGTCCGCTCGGACACGACGGACCGCGATCGGCGTCCACGTCGACGCCCGGGGCTGCCCGTCGAACTGAAGGAAGACCTCGTAGTCGTGATCGTCGAGAGTATTCACGCACTCGAAGCCCTCGGCGCCCTGCGGTTCGCACACCGTGCTCATAGGCCCCCAGAGAGAAGTGCGTGCCGGATCGCTCCGAGTGCCGCTTCGGCTTCAGCTCGAGTCGTTGCGGCCCCGAGCATCTGGTTGACGGTCCGGTGGATCTGGACAACCCTTGGTCGAGGATGTGGGGATCTGGCGCTATGAATCTGGGTCGGGGGCCTGGGTGTTGGCCTCGCGAAAGCGCGAGCGAAACTCGAACGGCGAATCGAAGATGTCCCACTCGTTCTCCGAGAGGGCGACGCTTGCGGCAATCACAGCGAATCGTCTCCCTCCGGAAACTAGCATCCTCACGAAGTCGGGTTCAGGGGCCCTCCCTAACGTGGCCTCGAGCAATCGCAGCTCCTCCGCCGTAGCTTCATCAAGAGTCAGGCCGCGAAGCAGGCGAGGTAGGCACATGTACTCGACTCCCAGGAAGACGAGATCGACGTTCGTGCGACGCTCCAACGAGGCCTCGGTCGCCGGCGCCTTCGGGCTTCGAATCAGGAGCTGCCCGTGGCTGATCTGGTACTCCCAGACCTTGAAGTCCCTGTCGTCCGTCCGAGGTGTGGTGGGCGCACTCATTGGAATGGATTCCGCACTGGCTGTCCGCCTTTCCAGAATTGGATCGAGTCCCAAAACTGCGGGTTCTGTCGGATGGTGAGCAGTTCCCAGTCCGTTGGACCACCCCTGCCTGTGGCTGCGCGCATGACGCCCTGCCAAACGTCAACGCCATCGAGATTGAAATGAACCATCGTGTTCGGATCGCCGAGTTTGTCCAAGACGCCGCTCTGCCAGTTCGCCACGTCGGGCAACTCCCTCCAGGTAGTCGCACCGCGCGCCTTCGCGAATGCCTCAAGCCCCTCGTCTGTCAACCCCATCGCAAACGGTCGCGCTCCACGCCCCGTCGCAATGAGCGACCCGTCGACGGCCAAGCCGCCCAGGACGCCGCCCACCGCCATGCGAACCTCCGCGGTGCCCTGCAGGCAGTCGTCGTCCGGGCATGGGTTCTTCACCGCAGCGCGCGCAGAGTCCAGCATGGACGA
>JAYVSF010000323.1:0-6881 GCA_043775605.1 Myxococcales bacterium | reverse complement strand
GGCCACGCGCTGCTCCCACGTTTTCTTGTCCGTCATGCCCGCCATCCTGCGGGCGAACTCACGCGTGCGGAAGGACGGGGTTCATGCAGCGGCTACGTTACTACCGCGTCGACGACGCAAGCTGCCTCCGCTCTGACCAAGGGGCGGCGTGGCACCGCGCGGACGGCTCGTCGGCGCTCTTCGGGCTCGAGTGGCCGCGCGGTGCGGTCCTCGCGCAAGGCCGGCCGACGCCACGTTTGGCGAGGACCGTCACGCGGTCGTTGACCGGCGGCCTCGCGCTGCGGTCCGCCCTGCTGGCGGACGGTGGCGGCTTGGTCGCTGGCCATTCACACGCGCCGCTGGTGTCAGGGATGGTGGCGTGCAGCGAGTGTCAGGGATGGTGGCGTGCAGAAGTGTCAGGGATGGTGGGGTTCGTACCCAGGGGTGTCGGGGATGGTGGGGCTCGTACCCCACGAGCCGGACGTTCTCGGCGGCTTGCATGACCGGCCGGATCGACCGACCATTTGTCGATGAGCACGGGCGACAGCATCCCCAGAACCGACGGCGAAGCGGACCCGGGCAAGGTGGACGACGGTGGGTCGATCCCGCCCGCCGCCGTTGCGGAGGCTCTCGATGGGTTCTTCCCCGATCCGCGGGCGCGCCAGGCGGGACTGGCGTTCCTCGCCGACGCCATCGAGGACGCCGCACGCGAGGGTGCCGCGCGGTGGGTCGTGAGCCTGCGCGATCCACCGAAGATCAACCTGACCGTCGGGCGTGCCTACGTCGTGAGCTTTCAGCGAGGGGTTGCGTACATCCCCGTCGACGCGGCGTCAGTCGACGAGCTCACCCGGCAAGCCCTGAACCTCGTGGCCGTGGTGATCGACGAGCGGTTTGCGTCGGTCCCCGACTCGCTGACCTACAAGGTCGCTGCTGCGGAGTTCGCCACCGCGGGGCCGCTGCTGCGCGCTGCCAACGCCGCCTTCATCAGGAAGGCGGCGGCCACTGTGCGGCAGACGCCGTATGCGCGCGCCCACTGCCCTGCCATCATCGAGTTGCTCGCGACCGAGCTCCATCGCGAGTTGCCTCAGCCTGCGTACGACTCCCTGAGCGGGACCGGGTCGCCCGACCGGGCAGCCGGCCGACTCGCCCGCGCCCGCGCAGGCGGGGGGACCGTGAACCTCGAGTTCGATCCTCGGGTGCTCGACCGGGTCAGGGCGACCCGCGACCGGATGCGTGGCGCCGGCCAACTGCTCGCGCCCGAGGCGCTCAGCGGGTACCTCACGCGATTCCGCGCCAAGTACGGGGCGGAGGTTCTTGACCGACTGAGCGGCACCGCCCTGCTCGACGCGATGCACGGGCGCAAGAGCCGCGACAGCCTGATGTACTGGCTCGAGTTCAAGAACGACGAGGACTTCGCCGGACCGCGGCTGGGAAGCATCTCCGGTGGCAGCGCGCTCAAGTTCGGCATCTACGAGAAGGCCGACACCGGCGCGTGGATGACCGGCTCGGCGAGGACGCAGAAGGTCATCTCGCGCGAAGAGGCGGTCGCGTTCGCGAAATCGCAGCGTGACGAGCTTTTGGCCGCCGTGGCGGTTCTCGACGAACTCGGACCGGTGGGGACCTTCGACGCGGGTGCCGCCGACTTCGACGCCCTCGACGCCAAGCTCCGCGCCGCGATGCCCGCGCTCTACGAGTCGGGCTGGTCGCACAAGTACCTGTCGCTGCTCTACCCGGACCGCATCGACGACTACCACTCGTACGCGTATCAAGTATTCCATCATGTGCGCCTGCTGGTTCCACCGCGCGAAGGGCGATTCGCGGCAGCGCAGACGTTCCTCGCGCTCGCCAAGAGCCTGAACGAGCCCGTTCAGCAGTTGACCGCCATCTTGAACGAGCTGCACGGAGGGCCGTACTCGTACTGGCGCCTGGGCACGGTCATCGACGGGAAGAGCCAATGGGATGCCATGCGGCAGGGCGGCTACGCCGCGGTCGGCTGGGCGAGCCTCGGCGATCTTGGCGACGTTGCACTCGGAGACGTCGACAAGGACGCCTGGCAAAAGCGGTACGCCGACAAGCACCCTCACGCTCATGCACCGACCGAAGCCAGCCAGCGTCGGCAGTTGCTCGACTTCGTCAGGAACGCGCAAGAGCGCGACGTCGTCGTGGCGGTGGACGGCCAGACCGTGCTCGGGATCGGCACGATCACCGGAGCGTACGAGTACCACCCCGAGCGAGGGGCGTTCGTGAATGCCCGCCCGGTTCAGTGGCGCAGCGATGCGACCTGGAAGCTGGACGAAGGCCTCCGTTCGACCTTCCGGCAACTCAGGGGCCACGACACGTGGCTCACCATCGAACAGGAGCTGTTCGGTCGGCAGGAGCCGACGACGCGGGCGAGTCCGACGGGCCCGGCAAACGTACCGCCGACTGCCGCGCTGCCACCCCTCGACCCGATCGTGGGGCGGGTCGACCGGATCCTGCGGCGCAAGGGCCAGGTGATCCTCTACGGTCCGCCGGGCACGGGCAAGACCTACTGGGGGGAGTGCGCGGTGTTCGAGCTCGCGTCGCGCGCCTGGTTCGAGCGGACCTGCGACGGAGAGCGCCGCGCAGCGCTCGTGCGCGACGGCGCGATCGAGGTGTGCAGTTTTCACCCTGCCTATGGTTATGAGGACTTCCTCGAGGGATATCGGCCGGCGCCCGCGAGCGACGGAGGGGCGATGAACTTCGAGCGGAGGGACGGCGTGTTCAAGCGCCTGTGCGCCCGGGCAAGCGCGGAGCCGGCACGGCCGTTCTACCTGCTCATCGACGAGATCAACCGTGGCGACATCCCCCGCATCTTCGGGGAGCTGCTCAGCGCGCTCGAATGGGACAAGCGCGGCAAGACCTACACGCTTCCCCTGAGCGGTCAGGCCTTCGCCGTCCCGGCCAACGTCTTCGTGGTGGGGACGATGAACACGGCCGATCGCTCGATCGCTCTCCTCGACGCGGCCCTGCGCCGGCGGTTCGGCTTCGTGGAGCTGATGCCATCATCGGAGCCCCTGCACAATGCGATGATCCAGGGCCTCCCGCTCGGTGCCTGGCTGGTGGCGCTCAACCGCCGGATCCTCGACAACGTGGGTCGCGACGCGCGGAACCTCCAGGTCGGCCACGCCTACCTGCTCGAGCGAGGGGCACCGGTCTCGACCTCGGACCGCTTCGTGGAGGTGTTGCAGGAGGACGTGATCCCATTGCTGCAGGAGTACTGTTACGAGGACTTCCCCTTGCTCGAGAAGATCCTGGGCAAGAGCCTGGTCGACGTGGCGCAGAGACGCATCAAGGACGGCCTGTTCGCCCCGTCGCGACGTCTGGACTTGTTCGCGGCACTCGCCGCCGAGTTTCCCGACCTGGGCACGAGCGGCGAGGCGCAGTCAGCCGCCCAGGCTGACGGCGAGGAAGACGACGAGGAAGCGGAGGTGTAGACCGTGCCTCGGATCCATCTCATGGAGTGGGAGCGGCGAGACCCCGACGCCTCCGATGACCTCCGTAGCCTTGTGTTTTCGGGGCCCGCTGCCCTGCTGGCGCAGGCTCTGACCAAGAGCGATCGGCTGAGAGTGGACGAACTGCGCCAGGGTGTCCGGATCGAGGCGACCTCGTTCGTCGGGCGGGTGGCGCTCGACCCGCTGGTCGTCACAATCACACCCAAGATCGCGGGCACCAACCTGTTGCGGCTGTTCGCGTATGCCTACGACCTGGACGACCTGAACGACTACGCCTCGACCAACTATGGCGCGAGCGACGCGCTGTTCGTTGACCTCGTCGTCCGCCAGCTCCTCCACGAGGTTCGTCGCCTACAGGAACGTGGGCTCCATCGCAACTACGTGCGCATCGCCGAAGAGCTGGACAGCCCGCGGGGCGCGATCGACGTCCGCCGCCTGATGACCACCGTCGCCCGTGGCGGTGCGCGCGTGCCTTGCGTTCACCACCCGCGAGCCGCGGACCACCTGATCAACCGCGTGGTCAGGGCCGGCCTGGTCGTCGCCGCGCGGGCGGCCGCGCACGGGGCGACCCGGGTCGACGCGGCCCGAGCCGCAGCGGAACTGGAAGGCGTCGCGTCCATGTCGCTGTCGAGCACCGTGTTCGACCGGGTCGCGCGAGCCTTGGATCGTCGGACTCTGCACTATGGCCCCGCCCTGAACCTCGTGGAGATCTTGTGGGAAGGGACCTCGCTGGACCTGGGCGACGACGCTCACCGCCTTTCGCTCCCAGGCTTCCTCTTCGACATGAACCGCTTCTGGCAAGTCCTCCTCGGCCGGCTCCTGCGCGAGAACCTCGAGCACCTGAAGGTCATCGAAGACCGCGCGGTGCACGGAGCCCTTCGGTACGCGGCCGGGTTCGAGCATCCGCGCTTCAGGACGCCGACGGCGCGGCCCGACTTCGTGGTGCTGAGCGACGGGCAGCGGATTGCGGTGCTCGACGCCAAGTACCGCGACCTCTGGGCGCGCGAACTCCCAAGCGCGATGCTCTACCAGCTTGCGATCTACGCCAGCGTCCAGGGCCCGGGCGGCGTCGCGAGCATCTTGTACCCGACCCAGAGTTCGGACGCCCGGCCCGTGCGCATCGAGGTCTGTCCGCCCGGCGTCATCGGGCCCGGGCGGGCGTCGGTCGTCCTGCGCCCGGTGCGCGTCGACCACCTGGTCGCGGCCGTCTCCGGCCCGATGGCCCCCGGCGAGCGGCGAACCTGGGTCCGTGAGCTGGTCGGCCTGCCCACCGGGTGACGGCCGCCGCGATGGCGGACGCCTCCGTCATAGCGGAGGCCATGTTGAGTGGAGCGGCACCTCGTGCTAACAGCGGCGGATGGCCAATCGCCAAGCCCTCCTCGAAGCTGCCGTCGCCGAGCGGATCGTCGTGCTCGACGGCGCCATGGGCACGATGATCCAGGGCCACGTCCTCGACGAGCACGACTTCCGCGGCGACCGCTTCGTCGATCATCCGGTGGCGCTGCGCGGCTGCAACGAGCTGCTGGTCCTGACCCGGCCCGAGCTGATCGAGGAGATCCACCTCGACTTCCTGCGGGCCGGCGCCGACATCATCGAGACCAACAGCTTCGGCGGCACCACGATCGCGATGGCCGACTACCGGCTGGAGCACCTCACCACCGAGCTCAACGTCGCCGCCGCGGTGGTCGCCCGGCGGGCCGCCGATCGGGCCACCGCCGAGGACGGTCGGCCGCGCTGGGTCGCGGGCGCGATGGGACCGACCACCCGCACCGCGTCGCTGTCCCCCGACGTCAACGACCCGGGCTTCCGCGCGGTCACCTTCGACGAGCTGGTCACCGCGTTCCGCCAGCAGGCCCAGGCGCTGCTCGATGGCGGCGTCGATCTGCTCCTGCCCGAGACCCACATCGACACCCTCAACATGAAGGCGGCGCTGTTCGCGATCGCCAGCCTGTTCGACGACGGCGCGCGCCGGGTCCCGATCATCGCCTCGGTGACGATCCCCGATCGCTCGGGTCGGACCCTGTCGGGCCAGACCCTCGAGGCGTTCTACAACAGCGTCAGCCACGTCGACCTGCTCGCGGTCAGCATCAACTGCGCGCTCGGCGCCGACGAGATGCGGCCGCACGTCGAGGAGCTGGCCCGGATCTGCGCGACCGCGACCTGCGTCTACCCCAACGCCGGCCTGCCCAACGAGTTCGGCGGCTACGACGACACCCCGCAGCACATGGCCCAGGTGGTCGGCGACTTCGCGCGCGCGGGCTGGGTCAACCTGGTCGGCGGCTGCTGCGGCACCCGGCCCGAGCACGTCGCGGCCATCGCCGCCGCCGTCCGTGGCGTCGCCCCGCGCGCGCCGACCACCCCGCCGCGTTTCACCCGGCTGTCGGGCCTCGAGCCGTTCACCGTCACGCCCGAGACCAACCTGGTCGTCGTCGGCGAGCGCACCAACGTCACCGGCTCGGCCGCGTTCCGCCGCCTGATCAAGGACGACAAGTTCGACGAGGCGGTGACCGTGGCCCGCCAGCAGGTCGACGGCGGCGCCAACATCCTCGACGTCTGCATGGACGAGGGCATGCTCGACGGCGTGGCCGCGATGCGGCGCTTCCTCAACCTGATCGCGGTCGAGCCCGACATCGCCCGCCTGCCGGTGATGATCGACAGCTCGCGGTTCGCGATCATCGAGGCCGGCCTGGCCTGCTTGCAGGGCAAGGGCCTGGTCAACTCGATCTCGCTCAAGGAGGGCGAGGCCGAGTTCGTGCGCCAGGCCCGCATCGTCCGCCGTCACGGCGCGGCGGTGGTGGTGATGGCGTTCGACGAGACCGGCCAGGCCACGACCGTCGATCACCGGGTCGCGATCGCGCGCCGCGCGTACCGCATCCTCACCGAGGACCTCGGCTTCCCGCCCGAGGATCTGGTCTTCGATCCCAACATCCTGACCATCGGCACCGGCATCGAGGAGCACGACGACTACGCGGTGGCGTTCCTGGCCGCGATCCGCCGGATCAAGGCCGAGCTGCCGGGCCTCAAGATCTCGGGCGGCGTGTCCAACCTGTCGTTCGCGTTCCGGACCGCGCCCAAGGTCCGCGAGGCGATGCACGCGGTCTTCCTCTATCACGCGATCCAGGCCGGCCTCGATCTCGCGATCGTCAACGCCGGCCAGCTCGCGGTCTACGACGAGCTCGACCCGGTGCTGCGCGCCCACGTCGAGGATCTGGTGCTCAACCGCCGCCCCGACGCCACCGAGCGCCTCCTGACCCTGGCCGCGACCCTCGACGGCACCAGCATCAAGGCCGAGGACGAGCAGGCCTGGCGCAAGCTGCCGCTGGGCCCGCGCATGGCCCACGCCCTGGTCACCGGCAACGCCGACTTCGTCGACGTCGATGTCGCCGAGGCGCTGACCCTCTTCGACCGGCCGCTCGCGATCATCGAGGG
>JAYVSF010000322.1:0-17814 GCA_043775605.1 Myxococcales bacterium | reverse complement strand
GAACATCGCGCTGCCGAGCGCGGTGGGCGGCCCGTTCGACACCGACCTGTGCAAGGTGTGGGGCACGCTGCTCGATCGTCGCGGGCCGCACTCGGTGTGGCTCGATGGGTTCTCGATCGATCGCACCGAGGTGACCCAGGGCGCGTACCGGGCGTGCGTGCAGGCCCAGCGCTGCTCACCGGTGCCGCTGACCGCGGTCGAGCGCGAGCACCGGGGCGACGACCGGCCGGTGATCTGGGTGACCCGGGCCGAGGCCGAGACCTACTGCCAGTGGCGCGGTGGCCGGCTGCCGACCGAGGCCGAGTGGGAGAAGGCGGCCCGCGGCACCGACGGCCGGACCTGGCCGTGGGGCGAGAACGGCCGCGCCGACGACTTCAACCACGGCAAGCCGCGCGACGCGGTGCTGCGCGAGGCCGACCGGGTCTACGACAGCCCGGAGCACTCCAGCCGCCTGCTCGGTGATCCCGACGACAGCGACGGCTACGCGTTCGCGGCGCCGGTCGGGCGGCTGCGCTGGGCCCGCGGGCCGTACGGCACGGTCGACCAGGCCGGCAACGTTGCCGAGTGGGTGGCTGACGACTGGAACGAGGACGGCTACGACGGCCTGCCCAGCGCCAACCCCGTCCGGGTGGCGACCGAGGCCGGCGGCAGCGCGCTGACCCGCGGCGGCAGCTGGCGCGATCCGCGCTTCCTGGCCCGCACCGATGTCCCGCCCTATGCCAGCGCGCTCGAGCAGGGCACCGGCCTCGCAGCCGAGGACCGGGCCATGCACATCGGCTTCCGCTGCGTCTCCGGTGGCGCCCTGCCCGACCGCGGCGATCCGCCTCCCGCAAGGCCCTGACAAGGTCGAACGATCAGGGGACCAGCGAGACCGGCGCGTCGAGCGAGGCGTCGACCGCGGCGTCGGGGCCGGCATCGATCTCGGCGTCGAGCGGAGCGTCGACCGCGGCGTCGCCGACGCCGACCACACCGGCCTGGCAGAGCTGGGTGCCGAGGTTGCAAGTCAGGCCCGAGGCGCAGTCCGAGGTGCGCTGGCACCGCTCGCCCTCGCCCTGATTGCAGGCGCCGAGGGTGAGGCCGAGCAAGGCCAGGGCGGTCGCGACCGAGAGCGAGACGGGGGATCGAGTCGACATGGGTGGGGTAGATAGCACAGACCCCGGAGCGGCCCGGACGGTTGCCTGTCCACCGAGCGACGCGCTCGCGGCTCCTGCGATCAACCGGCTGATCACCGAGCGGGTCCGAGGGCGAGCGTGCTGCTCCCACCCCGGCCCGCGCCCGGCGATCGCACGTCGCCCGGAGCCCGTCCATGGAGCGCATCGTCCTCGCCGCCCTGTTGTTCGCCTCGCTGATCGTCCAGGTCACCCGCTCGGATCCGGCGCCGGCCGCCGCCTCGGTCGCGCCGGCCGCGTCGATGGCCCAGGCCGACTGGACGCCGCCGCCGCCGCCGCCGATGCCGCCCGGGCCGCACGGGTCCGGCCTGCTGCGCGCGATCGACATCGACGTCGATGTGGACGTCGATCTCGATCGCGATCTCGCGTTCCTCGATCACCTGTCGCTCGATCGCGTGGTGTCACGCACGCTGGCGGCCGGCGAGCAGGCCACCTGCCCGACCGGCTCCGTGTGCTCGTTCGACTGCGACGGCGGCGGCTGCAAGGTCGACTGCGACAGCGGCAGCGTGTGCGCGGTGAGCTGCGACGGCGGCCGCTGCCACAACGCCTGCGGCGACGGCGCGGTCTGTAGCCTCGATTGCCAAGGCAACGACTGCACCTCGACCTGCGGCGACGGCGCGGTCTGCCACTCCGGCGATGGCCGCGGTCACGATCACACCCAGCTCCGCCGGCGCCGCGCGCCCTGATCGGGCGCCGCCCCGGGCGACCGCTCGCTACTTCGCGGCGAGCCAGGCGCCAGCGAGGCGCACGCGCTCGGGGCTCGACGGCGGGCTGGCCGCGATCGCGCTGGCGACGTCGATCAGGCTGTCGGCCCGACCGCGGACCGCGATCACCTGGCCGGCGGCGGCGACCCGCACGCCCGGATCGGGATCGGTCGCGGCCGCCTCGAGCGCCGCGCGATCGTGGAGGGCGGCCACGGCCTGGGCCCGCAGCGCCGGCTCGACGTCACCGGCCAGGGCCCGCAGCCGCTCCTGACTGGCGTCGTCGCCGCGGGCCGCCAGGGCTGCGATCGCCGCCGCGCGCACCGCCGGCTGCTCATGCCCGGCCAGCGCCGCGAGGTTCGCGAACGCGGCCGGTCCCGGCAACGGGCCCCAGGCTCCGGCCAGCGCCGCGGCCACCGCCGGGCTGCGATCACCGGCCACGGCCGGTAGCTCCTTGCCGGCCCGGGACGGATCGAGCGCGGCCAGCGCCGCCACCGCCGCGGCCCGCACCCGCTCGTCGCGATCTTTGAGCAGACCGATCACCAGCCGGGTCGCCGCCGGGCTACGACCGCCGGCCCGCGCCGCCGCCGCGATCGCCTGCGCGCACGACGCCCGCACCGACGCGTCGGCATCGCCGATCCCGCGCCGGGTCACGCCCCAGGCCGCGTCCTCGTTCGGCAGCGAGCCCGCCGCCCGGCAGGCCGCGCCGCGCAACGACAGATCGTGATCGACCGCGAGCCGGCGCCAGTCGGCGATCGCGCTCGGCACCGGCACCACCGCGCCGGTGACCACCGCCGCCCAGGTCGCGGTGCGCGCAGCCGCGTCGTGGCTGCGCCGGCCGAGCTCGAGCCACGCCGCCACCTGGTGGGCGACGACGTCGCCGGCGCCGAGCGCGACCAGGGCCCGGGCCGCGCCGCCGGTCAGCTCGACGTTGGCGCCCTGATCGGTGGCCAGCACGGTGGTCAGGCTGGCGACCGCGTCGCGATCGCCGATCATCGCCAGCGCCGCCAGGGCCGCACCGCGCTGGCCGACGTCGATGGCGCCGGTCGCGATCGAGCGCAGCGCCGGCGCCGCCGCCAGGACCCGGCCGTGGGCGGCCGCGTCGATCGCCAGCCGCTGCACGCCGACGTCGGCCGACGCCAGGCCCTCGGTCACCGCACCGATCATCACCTGCGCCGCCAGCTCGACGACCCGCGGCCGCTCGAGCTCGCCGGCCGCGGTCGCCGCCGCCACCACCCGTCGGGCTGCCTCGGTGACGTCGCCGGTGGCGAGGAAGTGCGGCACCGCCCGATCGATCGACCACTCGACCCGATCGAGGCGCGCGGTCGCGACCCCGGCCTGGCGGCGATCGCGGGCCAGGAGCCAGGTGACGTAGACGTTGCCGTCGTCGGACAGCGCCGCGCGATCGGGCGCCGGGAACGGCCCGGCGTCGCCGATCACCGCCAGCGCGGCCTCGTCGAAGTCCTGGTTGCCGCTCGCGGTGACCATGGAGACGTCGACGAGCCGACCCTGGGGATCGATGACCAGGCCGAGGCTGGTCGCGAGGGTCGGGCTGTTAAGCGGGTGAGCGGGTGGCAGCCGCAGGCGGCAGTCCTCGATGAACTGCTGCCAGCCGGCGCCGATGCGCGGCGCCAGCAGCTCGAGGTAGGCCAGGCCCAGGGCCTGGGGATCGGGCACGTCGGGCGCGTCGAGCGCCGGCGGCGGCGTGAAGTCGCTCGGGAACGGCACCGGGGCCGACGCGGTCAGCGAATCTTTCGGCTTGATCACGCGCGGCGCCGGGCACCCGGCCAGGCAGCCGATCAGCGCGGCCGCGACGGCCGACGGTCCCAGGAGCGGCGTTCTACGGCCCACGTCTGGTCACCATACCGAAGTTTCGCCTCGGCGGGGCCAAGTCAGGGCGCGTCGATCGCAGCGTCGACCGGTGCGTCGACCCCGGCGTCGATCGGGATCGGGACGTCGAAGGTCAGCACCGGGTTGGCGGTGCCGGCGCCGACGAAGGTGTCGAAGCTGCCGCTGAAGCGGGTGGTGCCGGCAAGGTCGGTGCCGGTCACGGTCAGCCGGGCCGGCCCGAACGGCAACGCGTTGGCCCGCTCGGCCAGGGAGATCGTCGACGGCACGCACGGCGCCGCCACGCTGCCGTCGAGCTTGTAGCCCGGCATGTTGTTGAACAGCGTGGTGGTGGCGACCGGGACGCCACCGATGGTCATCAGCACCCGCTGGCGGGTGACCGGCGGGCTCGCGGTCATGCAGGTCTTGGTGGCCCAACGGAACATGAACAGGAACGTGCCGGTCATCGGCCGCGCCCACGCGCTGGCCGGGATGACGACCTGGTACTGGTTGCTGGTGTTGGGCTGGCCGGCGGCGGTGAACGTCGTGGTCACCGGCGCGGTCACCAGCGACGCCCCGGCGCTGTCGAGCGGAGTCACGGCCGCGGTGTAAGCGCCGGCCGGCAGGCCGTCGAAGGTGACCTGGAACCGCTCGCACGCGGTGGTCTGGCTGGCGGTCGACGCGCCGGTCAGCTCGACCTTGACCATGGCCGCGGCGACGTCACTGCAGCCGTCGCCGATGAACCCGCGGGTATCGTCGGCGTTGAACAGCCAGCGGATGAGCGTCCGCGGCGGCTGGAACGAGATGCAGTGCCGGCAGGCGTCGGTCTCGTCGGTGTTGCCGTCGTCGCACTGCTCGGGCGGCTCGGTCATGTTGTTGCCGCACACCGCCGGCGGCCGGGCGTCGACGGTGGCGCCGTCGTCGCCGCAGCCGGCCATCAGCCCGAGCGCGCCGAGCCCGAGGCCCAGCCCCAGCCCCGCCGCGGTGAGCGCCAGCCGGCTCACGCCGAGGCCTCGCCCCGGACCACCAGCCCGAGGTGGCGGCGGACCTGGAAGTACGACTCCGACACCGCGTAGGCCAGGAGGTCGCGCAGGCGATCCTTGACCGGCGCGTTCGACGTGGTCGCGGTCTCGGTGGCGATGGCCTTGGCCGCCGACGCCAGGTCGTTGGCCAGGATGAGGCCCGCGCGGTTGGCGGTCAGATCGGTGGCGCTGCGCCACGCGTTCATCGCGCCCGCGCCGATCCGACCGTCGAGCTTGCCGGCCATCGCCGCCACCTGCTCGAGGTGGGCCGCCGGCACGCTCTGCTTCATCGTCGCCGCCAGCTTGCGGGCCTCGTCGGTGGCGTTGCTGGCGGTCGCGCCCGCGGCCAAGAGCGCCGCCGCGAACGCCTGCTCGAGCTTGGGCACGGTCTGGACCGCGTAGGTCGCGAACCGCTCGGGCCGCAGGTAGGCCAGGCGCTTGCCGATCTCGAACGCCAGCTCGCGCTCGTCGGCCTTGCCCTGGTGGCTGGTGCCGACCAGCAGCGACGGCGCCAGCTTGCCCCGGTCGATCGTGTTGGCGACCCGCAGGCCGTCGCCCTTGTCGAGCCAGACCCCGGGGGTCGGCTCGAGGCCGAGCACGCTCGTCGCGTACTTGACCACCCGCGCCACCAGCCGCGGGTCGTGCTCGACGTCGGTGCGAGCCGCGGGATCGAGCCCGAACGCGGCCAGGCCCTGGCCGGTGGTCGCGGCGATCGGCCCCAGCGTCGACGCGAAGATCGCGCCGACCGCGCGGTCCTCGAGCGGGTGGATGATCGCCTTCTGCCACAGCTCCTCGGTCAGCCGGCGGGTCGCCGGAACGAACTGGGCCGGCCGGTGCTTGAGGTACAGCGCGCGCTCGACGTCGCTGGCGACGCCGAGGAAGACCAGGGCCTGGGCCAGGCACCAGGCCTTGTCGAGCTCGTTCTCCTCCCGGTAGAGGTTGGACAGGGCCTTGTACAGCTCGACCCGGTCGGGCGCGAAGGTCAGGAGGGCCTGCAGCTCGCGGATCGCGTCGGCCCGGCGGCTGTCGCCGGCCTCGATGTACAGCTCGACCAGCTGCTCGTGACGGGCGCGGTCGTCGGGATCGATCTGGACCGCGATCTCGTAGGCCTCGATCGCCAGGGTCGGGTTGCCGAGGTGATCGCCGTAGAGATCGCCGAGCCGGGTCCACAGGTCGAGGACGACCTCGGCCGGGGCGTCGTCGCCGAGCCGCTTGAGCTGCTTCCTGATCTGGCGGGCCAGGCCCTTCCAGTCCTTGTGGTCGGTGAGCAGCTTCTCGACCGCGTCGAACGCCTTGGGGGTCGCCGGCGCGTCGTCGAGCGCGGCCGAGAACCGCTCGACCGCCAGCTCGACGTCGTTGAGCTCGTCGCGGGCGATGACCGCGGCCGCGTAGTGGTACTTGCTGCGCCGGGCCGGCGAGCTGTCCTGGGTCGCGAGCTCGCCGAGGATGTCGGCGGCGCGCCGCCACTGCTTCTGCTCGCTGTAGGCGTCGAGCAGCTTGTGCAAGAGCGCGCGGTTGCCGGGCGCCAGCTTGAGCGCCTCGAGGTAGGCGCCGACCGCGGTGCCGGGGTCCTTGAGCTTGCCGCGCTGGAGATCGCCGATCTCCTCGAGCAGCTTGAGCTTGAGCGACTCGCTCGCGCCGTCGACCATCGCCCGCTTGGCCTCGATGACCATCTTCCAGTCGCCGCGCTGACCGCCGAGATCGACCAGCGACTGCAGGGTCGCCTCGTGGCCGGGGTCGCGCTCGAGCGCGCGCCGCAGCGCGTTCTCGGCCTTCTTGTCGTCGCCGAGGGCGCGGGCGGTGAGCCCGAGCCGGTGCCAGATGTCGGCGACCTGGCCGTCGGCCAGCGCCGTGCGGTGGCGGGCCAGGACCTCGCGGTAGCGGCGATCGATCTCGCGCCAGCGATCCTCGGCGGCCGGGGTCGCGGCGGTCGCGCCCTCGGCGGCCTGGGCCTCGGTGAGCAGGGTCTGGGCCAGGCCGAGCGCGGCGTCGAGGTTGTCGGGATCCGACTCGACCGCGATCCGGTAGTGGCGGGCCGCCTTCTCGCTCCGGTGGAGCTCCTCGTAGGCCCGGCCGAGCTGACCCTCGCGCCGCGCGCGGTCGAGCCGATCGCCGCCCTCGGCGTGGCGGGCCAGCATCTCCAGCACCGGCACCGCGTCGTCCCAGCGCTCGGTCGCAACGAGGCGGTCGGCGACCTTGTGGCCGGCGGCGACGTTGTCGGGATCGAGGCGCAGCACCCGCTCGAGCAGGCCGAGCGCGCGGCTGGGATCCTCGAGCTTGTGCTCGGCCAGCTCGCCGGCCCGGGTCAGCATCTCGATACGATCGGCGCGCTGCGGTGCGAGCGCCTCGGCCCGCAGCAGGTCGTCGATGGCGCTGGCCCACGCGCCGCGCTGCTCGTGCAGCGTGGCCTGGGTCCGCAGCGCGCTCAGGTTGTCACCGTCGATGCCGAGGGCTTGATCGAGGTACTGCTCGGCGGCGCCGGCGTCCTCGTCCTTGGTCAGGGCCAGCTCGCCGGCCTCGGCCCACAGGTGGGCGCCGCGGTTGCCCTCGAGCTTGGCGTGGCGGACCAGGATCGCGACCGCCTTGTCCCAGGCCTCGGTCCGCCGGTACAGGCGGCCGAGCGCGGCCATCGCCGGCTTGCACTTGTCGTCGATCGACAGCGCGTTCAAGTGGCACTCGATCGCCTTGTGGGGATCGTCGAGCTCCTTCTCGTGGATGGCGGCGTCGTCGAGGCACAGCTCGACCCGCTGCACCGGGTTCTTGGCGGCGGCGATGTGGCGCTCGAGCAGCGCGACCAGCTCGTACCAGGCCGAGCGGGCGCGCAGCACGCGGGCCAGGCCGCGGTAGGCATCGTCGGCGCCGGGATCGGTCTCGAGGATGCCCTCGTAGGCGGCCTCGGCCCGGGCCCCGGCCCCGTCCTTGTCCTCGAGCTCGGCCGCGACCTTGCGCAGGGTCGACAGCCGCTCGTTCTCGGGCGCGACCTTGGCCAGGCGCTCGAGCGTACGGAGGTAGTCGTCGCTGCGGCCGGTCTTGTCGTAGAGATCGACCAGCGACCTGAGCGCGTCGCGATCGGCGCCGTCCTTCTCGAGCGCGGTCTCGAAGCGGGTGATCGCGCCCTCGAGATCGCCGAGCTTCTCCGAGCGCAAGGTCGCCAGCTCGCGCCGGATCGCGGTGACCCGGCCCGGCTCGCCGGCCTCCTCGAGAACGTCGGCCCGGCGCTCGAGCACCTTGGCCAGGTTGGCCCAGCGCTCGTCCTTGCGGTACAGGCGCTCGAGCGCGGCCAGGGCGTCGTCGAGGCCGTGGCCGTCGCCGACCGCGACCGCACCCTCGTAGGCCTCGACCGCCTTGGTGGTCTGCGATAGCTGACCCTCGCACAGGTCGCCGAGCTGCAGGTACAGATCGATCTTGTGGCCGTGGTCGGGCTCGACCGCGACGTGCGCGCGCAGGGCGTCGGCCAGCTCGGCCCACTTCTGCTGGCGGCGGAGGACGTCGGCCAGGCCGGCGTGACCGGCGGGGTTGGTGCCGTCGAGCTCGATCGCGCGCCGGTACGACGGCAGCGCGTAGTCGAGGCGATCGAGCTTGGTGGCGTACCAGCCGCCCAGCCGGATCCACCAGCGGGCGACCAGCGCCGGCTCGGTGACCTCGGTCGCGATCTCGGAGGCCTCGTTGACCAGCTGGGTCCAGCCGCCGGTGGTGGCGGCCAGCCGCTCGGCCAGGACCACGCTGGCCTCGTCGGAGGGATCGAGGTGGAGCGCGGCGCACGCGGTCTCGAAGGCGTGGGCCGGGTCCTTCAACAGCTTCTCGTAGACTCCCGACGCCTCGCGCATCAGCGCGACCTTGCCGGCCGGCTCACTCTCGTGATCGAGCTTGCCGAGCAGGACCTCGATCAGGCGCTCGCCGTCGCCGGCCTCGCGGGCGGCGATCTCGATGAACTCGATCGCGTCGCGGGCTTCGCCGTCGCCCTCGGCGAAGCGGACCAGCCAGCCGTCGAGATCGTCGGCGTCGGGCTTGGTCTGGACCAGCGTGCAGCCGGCGGCGGCGGTGGCGATGCGCAGCGCGTCGAGCCAGTCGACCACGCTCTTCTCGGCCTCGTTGTCGCCGCCCTTGCCCGACAGGTTCACCACCTCGATGTGGTGCTCGGCCATCAGCTCGTCGATGGTGACCGGGCCGACCCCGGCGCCCAGCAGGTAGTGGTTGCTGCGGGGCGGCTCGAACATGCCGAACACGCGGTCGAGCAGCGCCGACAGATCGGGATCGCCGTAGCGGAAGCCGACGAACACCAGCGTGCCCTCGACGTACAGCTCGCGGGCGTAGTCGCGCAGGTCGACC
Source organism: Myxococcales bacterium (assembly GCA_043775605.1). GTDB lineage: Bacteria > Myxococcota_A > Polyangia > Haliangiales > Haliangiaceae > UBA2376. The sequence goes on along the minus strand of JAYVSF010000322.1, from coordinate 8,766 downwards.
GCGCGGGCCAGCGCCCGCCGCACCGAGTTGGGCGTGACCACGTAGGTGTCGAAGTTGCCGAGCATCTTGACCAGGGTCCGGCGCCGGCGCGACAGCCCGCCGAGGTCCTGGTAGGTCGCGACCCGGCTCTCCGGCCAGCCCTCGGGCCGGTGGTCGGCCATCGCGCGCTCGAGGACGTCGCCGGGGAAGGTGGTCCAGACGTGGCGGAACGGCAGCTCGGCGATGGCCTTGGCGATCGGCGGCAGCTCGTCGGGGGTCTTCCACATGTCCTGGACGATGCGGTCGCAGGCCTCCTCGCCGAGGGCGCGGGCCAGGAACCCGACCGACCGGACCAGGCTGCCCTTGTGCAGGAGCTTGGCCAGATCCTTGGTCGTCGCGTCGTCACCGACGCGGTTCTTGGCCTCGAGCTCCTTGGTCATCCGCTCGAGGACTTGCTTCCAACTCGGGACTCCGATCCCTGCGCCGACGACCAGGGCTGCGCGCCCCGACTTGATCGCTTCGACGAGAGACTCGGGGATCGTGTGCTCGGGCATCCTGAACCCCCAGATCGCGTGCGTGCGTGCTGTGCGTTATGTGGCTGTAAGGACGGCAACCTGCCGCTGGCCGCGGACCGTACTAGGCGGCCCCCGGCGGTGGCAAGCCTCGACCGCGGTTCATGGCCGATGGGGAAGTCGCGCCCGGCGGGGGGGCGGTGCTATAGACCGGGCGCTCCATGCTGTCGGACATCTCGGCGATCTACCGGGCGTCGCTCAAGCGCAACGACGTCAACTGGTTCACGACCCGCATCGCGCGGCCGCCGGCGGCGGTGATCGTGTACGCGCTGCGGGGCACGCGCGTGACCCCGAACCAGGTGACGTTCCTGGCCGCGGTGGTCGCGGCGATCGCGGCCGGGCTGCTGGTGGCGTGGCCGGGCTGGCTCGGGCTCGGGGTCGCGATCGCGATCTACGAGTTCTCGTTCGTCCTCGACTGCGTCGACGGCATGCTGGCCCGGACCCGCAAGATCGCGAGCCCGATCGGCCACCTGCTCGACTTCCTGATGGACGAGCTGAAGGCGATGATGATCTACGGTTGCGTCGCGGTGCGGCTGTGGCGCCACACCGACGACGAGCGGCTGCTGCTGGTCGGCCTCGGCGGGCTGTTCGCGCTGGCCGCCGGCATCTCGCTCACCAGCTTCACCCGCCGACCCGAGTACACGGGTAAGGCGAGCGCGACCGCCGAGGATGCGGCGCCGGCCAAGCGCCGCGGTCCGATCGGCCTGGCGATCGGCGGCCTGGAGTGGGCCGCGCGCTTCGTCGTCCACTACCCGCAGTACATCTGGTTGGCGGCGGTGACCAACCGCATCGACGTCTACTTCTGGGCCTACGGCGCGGTGAACGTGCTGTACCTGGGCATGACGTTCCTCAAGATCGTGAGCAAGCTGGGCCGGTTCGCGCCGCGCGCGCCGGTTGCCCCGGCGACGACCACCGAGGCGTCATCGTGACCGGCGTGCGCAAGGCCATCGTGGTCGCCGCCGGTCGCGGCAAGCGGCTGGGCCTGCACACCGACGAGCTGCCCAAGGCGCTGGTGCCGTGCGGCGCGCGGCCCATCCTCGGCTGGCAGATGCGCGCGTTCGCCGCCGCCGGCATCGACGAGCTGGTGTTCGTGCGCGGCTACCGCGGCGACGTCCTCGAGGCCGGCGCCCGGGCCCAGGCCCCGGCCGGCATGCGGGTGCGGTTCATCGACAACCCCGAGTGGGAGTCGAACAACGTGCTGCTGTCGCTCGGCTACGCCCGCGCCGAGCTCGACGGGCCGACGCTGATCTCGTACAGCGACATCATCTTCACGCCGGCGGTGGCGCGCGCACTGGTGGCCGCGACCGGCGACGTCGATCTGGTCATCGACGCCGACTTCGCGCTGATCTACGAGGGCCGCACCGAGCACCCGCTCGACGAGGGCGAGGTCGCCGATCTCGACCTGGCCGGCCGGGTCCGCCGGGTCGGCAAGCGGGCGCTGCCGGTGCCCGAGGCGGTCGGCGAGTTCATCGGCCTGGCCCGGCTGAGCGCCGACGGTGCCGCCTGGGCCGGCGCCGCGCTCGACGCCGCGCACGCGCGGTATGCCGACCGCGATCACGAGCCCTACCAGCGGGCGGCGCGGTTCCGCAACGCGTACCTCACCGACCTGCTGCAGGAGCTGATCGACGCCGGCAAGCCGGTGACGCCGGTGATGATCCGCGGCCAGTGGCGCGAGATCGATACCGGCCAGGATCTCGAACGCGCCGCCAGGCTGGTAGAGTCGAACGCCGAGGACTGGACATGAGCAAGCACGAGAGCACGACGATGCGGTCGCGGTGGCTGGGCCTGCTGGCCGGGGCGTGGCTGGCGACGGCAGCGATGGGCTGCGACAAGCCGACGCCCGCCGAGTGCAAGAAGGCGATCATCAACATCCGGCAGGTGCTGGGGACCTCGCAACAGAGCGAGTTCGGCAGCCAGACCAACGCCTGGGTGCGGTCGTGCCGCGGCAGCGCCAAGCGCAAGGCCGTGAAGTGCGCGATCGAGGCCGCGACGAAGGAGGCGCTGATGACCTGCGGGTTGATCAGCGCGAAGGAGATCGAGGAGCAGCGCGATCTCGACAAGCAGATCGAGGACATCACGCACAATGCGGGTTCGGGTTCGGGTTCGGGTTCGGGTTCGGGCTCGGGTTCGGGCTCGGGCTCGGGCTCGGGTTCGGGTTCGGGTTCGGGCTCGGGCTCGGGTTCGGGTTCGGCATCGGCCGCGGCCCCTCCCGGCACCGGCACGGGCGCCGGCGCCGGCGCGCCGCCCCCCGCGATCACGCCCCCCGCCCCGGTCGCACCCAAGACGCCGTGATCCTCCGCGCCGCGGCCGCGCTCGCCCTCGCGGTGGCCCTGGCCACCGCTACCACCGGCGCCGCGCACGCCGACCCGATCGCCACCGCGACGTCGCCGCCCGACGACGTCCGCCGCACGATCCTGATCGGCCCGTCGGGTCAGGTGTGGGAACCCGATGGCCAGGGTGCCTGGCTGCGCACCGCCGCAGGCGGGGTCGCCGCCGACGTCCAGGGCGCGCTGGTCGTCGACACCCTGGTCATCGCCGGCAAAGCCACCCCGCTCTACCACCTCGACGCGGGCGGCTGGTACGGCCTCCGCCTCGGCGAGCGCGGCAAGACCGTGGTCGGCACCGGGCCCGCGCCCGCGGTCGCCATCGGCAAGCAGCTCTTCGTCTGGACCCACGGCGCGTGGAAGCGGGTCGCCACCGCCGACCGCCCGGTGGTCGCGCTGTGGGCCGCGAGCGAGCGCAAGCTGTTCGTCGCCACCGATCGCGCGGTGCTGCGCCTGGCCGGCAGCAAGCTGGTCAGCCACGATCCCGTCCCGGTCGCCACGTTCGCGGGCCCGACCGCGCTCGGCCTGACCGCCGACGGCGTGGTCCGCGATGTCGCCGCCCGCGCGGCGCTGGCGCCGCGGGTCGACGGCCAGCCGGTGCTCGCCGAGCGTGCCACCGCCGCCGCCGACGGCACGCCCTGGATCCTGGGCCGGCTGGGCAGCGACCGCGTCCTGGTCCGCCGGACCCGCGCCGGCTGGGAGCGGCGTCCGGACCCGCCGCTGGCCACCGACGACGTCGTGGTCCACCTCGCGGTCGACGCCGGCGGTCGGGCCATCCTGGTGACCGCGGCCGGCGATGTCCAGCTGGCCGACGCCGACGGGACCTGGACCCGCGGCACCCTGACGACCCGCATTCCGGCCGGCAAGCCGGGCCCGGGCCCCGCCCGGATGCCATAGCGAGCCTCGGCGAGCGATCGACAATGACCCACCGCCGCAGCCAGGCTCGGTCGGCATCCCGGCGCGCCCCCACCGGGGCGGTGCGACGCCTCGACGGCCATGGCGGGCGGCCGAACCTCCTTGTCGAACAGCCCCGTCGCTGCCCGACCGCGCCCCCGCTAACCCCACGGCTCAATTGACGCACCTCGCCTTGCCAAGTACGCTGCACCTCGTGGCTCCGGTCGTGCTCGTCGCTGATGACGACGCGTGGATCCTCCGCATGGTCGCAACCGTGCTGGAGAAGCGGGGCTACACCGTGGTCACGGCCACCGACGGTGAGGAGGCGCTCGAGCGCGCGCTGATCACCCCGCCCGACCTGCTCATCACCGACGTGATGATGCCGCACATGGACGGCTGGGCGCTGGTCAAGGCGCTGCGGGCCCGGCCCGAGATGTCGACCCTGCCCGTCATCTTCCTGACCGCGCTCGCGTCCGACGACGATCGCATCCGCGGCTTCCGGCTCGGCGCCGACGACTACGTGCCCAAGCCGTTCCGGTTCGAGGAGCTCGACCTGCGCGTGGCCAAGACCATGCGCCGGACCCTGGCCATGGCCCAGGAGGCGCGCGACACCATCCTCGGCCCGTCGCTCAAGGGCGACCTGTCGCAGATCGGCCTGGCCGCGCTGCTGACGATGATCGAGATGGAGCGCAAGACCGGCGTCCTGACCTTGCGCGACCCCGAGGGCGGCGGCGGTCAGATCCTGGTGCGCGGCGGCCGCGTGGTCCATGCCCGCCTCGACGAGGCGCCCGAGCCGGTCGACGCCGAGTGCGTCTATCACCTGCTGTGCTGGGGCGCCGGCACGTTCGAGCTCATCGCCTGCGACGTCGAGGGCGCCGACCGGGTCGGGGTGTCGACGATGAACCTCCTGCTCGAGGGCGCCCGCCGCCTCGACGAGCAGCACCGCGAAGATCGCGATCAGGCGAGCTAGCGGCTCCTGGGCCCGCGCAGCGTGACGTGGCCTGGCGAGCTCGGAGCCTGTACCGCATTGCCTGGACCCGCGAGCGGGAGGAAGCCAGATCCCGCTCCTCCACGCGTGACCCTGAACGCCCAGCGTCATTGTAGACCGCTCGCCAAGGCTCGCTACAGGAACCAGGTCGACGCGATCATCACGACGACCACGACCGGCACCACGCCGATGGCGCTGCCGAGCAGGTAGTCGCGCAGGCGGACCTGGCTGAGCGCCAGCGCGTACGACAGCGGCGGGTTGAACCAGAAGAACACCCGCAGGATCGCGATCGCGGTGATCGGGTGGGTGTCGAGCATCGCGATCGCCCGCGCCGCGATCCGGTTCGTGGGCTGCCACGGCACCGCGGCCTGGCGCCGGAGCAGGCGCGCGGTCAGGAACGGCAGCGCGATCGAGCCCATGCCGCCGACATAGGCCAGCACGCCGCCGAGCCACGGCCCGAACGCCAGCCGCGCGCCGAGCAGGAACGCGGTGCCCGGCAGGCCGATCAGTCCGCCGATCACGAACGCGCCAACGAACAGCACCGGCGCCGCGGGCCCCAGCGAGTCGATCCATCGCCGCATCCCGGTCGCGGTCACGCCGCCGGTCCGCCACAGGTAGATGGCCACGCCGAGAAACGCGACGATCGCGACGCCGAGCAGGATCCGACGGGTCGCACGCGACAACGTCACGCGCTAGTCGTCCTCATGCTCGGCGTCGGCGGGGTCGGGGTCGGCGTCGGCGGTCGCGCCCATCGCCTCGATCTCGTACTTCTTCATCAGCTTACGGAAGTACTTGCGATCGATGTCGGCGTCGCGGGCGGCGTGCGAGATGTTGCCACCGTGGCGGCGGAGCAAGGACACGATGTAGTCGCGTTCGAAGCTCGAGACCCAGCGCTCCTTGGCGTCCTTGAAGGTCGCGCCGTCGGCGGCCGGCTCGGGGGCACGCGTCGGTGCAGCGGCGGCGGCGACCGCCCGGACCGGGACCGCGGCCCTCGGCACCACCGCGACGGCGGCAGCGCCGCGCATGTTGTCGGGCAGATCGACCAGGGCCAGCACGTCGTGATCGCCGAACGACACCGCGCGCTCCATGACGTTGACCAGCTCGCGGACGTTGCCGGGCCAGCCATAGCTGGTGAGCGCCGCCATCGCGTCGGGCGCGACCGTGCGCACCCGCGGCAGGCCATCGGCGCCGCGGTTGTACGCCGCGCTGCCGAGCACGTGCTTGACCAGCAACGGGACGTCGTCGGCGCGCTCGCGCAGGGCCGGCAGCCGCAGCCGGACCACGCTCAGCCGGTAGAACAGATCCTGGCGGAAGCGGCCGGCCCGGACCTCATCCTCGAGGTTGCGGTTGGTGGCGGCGATGATGCGGACATCGACCTTGGCGGTGCGGGCGCCGCCGACCCGCCGGACCTCGCGCTGCTCGAGCGCGCGCAGGAGCTTGGGCTGGAGATCGAGCGGCAGCTCGCCCAGCTCGTCAAGGAACAGGGTGCCGCCGTCGGCCAGCTCGAACAGGCCCTGCCGGGTCATGACCGCGCCGGTGAAGCTGCCCTTCTCGTGGCCGAACAGCTCGCTCTCGATCAGGTTGGGCGGCACCGCGCCGCAGTCGAACACCACCAGCTCGCGGGCCCGGCGCGGCGACAGGTTGTGGATGGTCTGGGCGACGACCTCCTTGCCGGTGCCGGTCTCGCCCTCGATGACCACGGTGGTCGCGGTCGGCGCGATCCGCTCGAGGATCGTGTAGATCTCGCGCATCCGCGGGTTGCCGCCGATCAGGCTGCCGAGGCGGTCGGCGCGCGACGGCAGCACCGCGACCTCCTCCTCGCGGGCGTTGAAGCGGAACTGGCTCTGGCCGAGGCCGATGGTGCAGCCCGGCTTGAGGTACGCCTCGCGGATGCGGACCTTGTTGATGAACGTGCCGTTGGTCGAGCGCAGGTCGACCAGCACGTAGCCCGAGTCCTCCTGCACGATCTTGCAGTGGTAGCGCGACACCGTGTCGTCATCGACGACGACGTCGTTGTCGTCCATCGAGCCGAGGCGGATCTCGTCCTTCTCGAAGGTCCAGGCGCCGGGCCCGACCACCGCCGCCAGCGTGCAGGTGCGGACGTGCAAGGTCGGCGCGTGACCGACGAACGCGACCTTGGTCGGCGGCACGAAGTCTGGGAACTTCTTGTTCATCCGCGGCGGTCATCCTACACCACGGCATGGCCGGGCCCGGTGACCGAGACGACGACGCGCCCGGCGATGGGGCCGTCCTCGTGGGCGATGACATCGGGGCCGACGACGTCGCCGCGGCTACCGGCGGCCTCACCGACGACGACCTGGCGGCGCTCGGGCCCTGGTGGCGGCCGCCGCCCGGGGTCGACCTCGGCCTGACCGCCCACCTCGACGCCGCCGGTCAGCCGCACATCGTCGAGCGCCGGTTCACGGTGACCGAGGACTTCGCCGGCTACCGCCTCGACCACTACCTCAAGCGGATGATCCCGCGGCTGTCGCGGACCCGGGTCCAGGCAGCCATCGCGGCCCAGCTCACCCGGGCCGAGGGCCGACCGGCGCGGGCGTCGTCGTCGGTCGTCGCCGGCGAGGAGCTCATCCTGCGGCGCCCGGCCCGGGCCGAACCGCCGTGCCCGCGCACGTTCACGGTGCTGTACCAGGACGACGAGGTGATGGTCGTCGACAAGCCGGCCGGGCTGCCGGTCCACGCCTCGGCCAAGTTCTACTTCAACACGCTGACCCGGGTAGTCGACGAGCGCTTCCCCGACCAGGGCTGGCAGATCTGTCACCGGCTCGATCGCGAGACCTCGGGCACGCTGGTGCTGGCCCGCGGTCGCGCCGCCGCCGCCGCGCTCAAGGGCGCGTTCGAGCACAAGCGCGCCGACAAGACCTACCTCGCGATCGTCCACGGTCAGCCGCCGTGGCCCGACGACGGAGGTGACGACGGAGGCGCCGACGACCCCGGCGACGACCTCACCCTCGCGTTCCCGCTGCGCGTGGCCGGGCCCGGCGATCCCTCGCTCCTGCCCGGCGTCCGCATGATGATCGATCTCCACGGCGCCGACGCGCTGCCGTCGATCACCCGGGTCCGCGTGCTCGAGCGGGTGCCCGGCTACGCCCTGGTCCGCTGTCACCTGGTCACCGGCCGCCAGCACCAGATCCGCGCCCACCTCGCCCACACCGGCTTCCCGATCGTCGGCGACAAGCTGTACGGCCACGGCGACGCGGTGTTCATGGCGTTCTGCGATCGCGGCCTGACCCGCGAACTCGCGCGCCGGTTCGAGCTGCCCCGCCACGCCCTGCACGCCACCCGCCTGCTCATCCCCCACCCGTCGACACCGACCATGCTCGATGTCACCGCGCCGCTGGCCTGGGACCTCGCCGCCTTCCTCGCCGCCCACCGCGTGCCTGCCGCGCCGGCACCAGACGAACGGTAGTAGGGTCGCGCCATGCATCCGGTCCACGACATCGAGGTCCCGGCCGACCTGGCGCGGTTCGTCCCGGCGGTGATCGAGATCCCGCGCGGCTCGCACCTGAAGTACGAGGTCGACAAGCCGACCGGGCTGCTGCGACTCGATCGCGTGCTGTACTCGGCGGTGCACTACCCGGCCAACTACGGCTTCATCCCGCGCACCCACGCCGACGACGGCGATCCGCTCGACATCCTGGTGCTGATGCAGGAGCCGGTGCAGCCGCTGACCATCGTGCGGGCCCGGGCGCTGGGCGGGCTGCGGATGGTCGACGAGCACGGCGGCGACGACAAGATCATCGGCGTGTGCGTCGACGATCCGGCGTTCGCGCACTACACGACGATCGCCGAGCTGCCGCCGCACGTGCTCCGCGAGCTCGATCGCTTCTTCCGCGACTACAAGGTGCTCGAGGGCAAGCAGGCCGAGGTCGAGGTCGGCGCGATGTACGACGCGGCCCGCGCTCTCGTGGTGATCGCCGAGACCCGCGCGGCCTACGATCGCGGCGAGGGGCGTTGAGCTTGCGCGCGCGGGCGAAGGCGCGGGGGTCGG
>JAYVSF010000321.1:0-11161 GCA_043775605.1 Myxococcales bacterium | reverse complement strand
GCGGAACTCGAGGACCTGGCCGATCATCGTCGTGAGATCGGCGACGAAGCGGGCGTTGGCCTGCGCCGCCGGGCAGAAGCCGCGCAGGCCGGCGACCTCAACCTCGAGGCCGCCCTTGATCGCGCCGGTGACCTTGCCCTCGACCGGGATGCCCAGCTCCATGGCCTGGACCAGCTCGGCCCGGGCCTCGGGGCCGCGGCCCAGCTTGATCCGCAGCTGCAGCGTGCCGCCGCGGTCGTCGGACACCCGGGCCTCGACGGTGTCGCCGACCTTGACCCGGAGCGAGCCGTCCTCGTTCACGACCTGATCGCGGCCGAGCACGCCCTCGGACTTGCCGCCGACGTCGACGAAGACCGCGTCCTTGCCGATGGTGGTGATCACGCCGCGGACCAGGTCGCCGGCCTTGGGACGGCGCGCGGCCTTGCCCTTGGGGGCGTCCTGCTCGGCTGCGGCTAGCATGGCGGCGAAGTCGTCGTCGTCGGGAGGCATCGCGGCGCAGTCTTCCCGTCGGAGCCGGCATTGTCAACCGCCCCGGGTTGACAGCGCCCGGCCCAGCGGGTGGAGTTGGGCATGGGGTTGCCGATGCTGGCCGCAGCGGTCGTGGCGGTGCTCGTCCTCGGCTACCGGTTCTACGGTCGCTGGGTGGCGCGTCAGTTCGTGCTCGACGACGCCACCGAGACCCCGGCCCACCGCCTGGCCGACGGCGTCGACTTCGTCCCGACCCGGCCGTTCTACCTGTTCGGCCAGCACTTCTCGGCGATCGCCGCCGCCGGCCCGATCGTCGGCCCGATCCTGGCGTGCCAGCAGTTCGGCTGGTTGCCCTGCATCCTGTGGATCGCGTTCGGCGTCGTCTTCATCGGCGCCGTCCACGACGTCTCGACCCTGGTCGCCTCGGTCCGCCACGACGCCCGCTCGGTCGCCGAGGTCGTCAAGGTCCACCTCGGCCGCCGGGCCTGGCTGGCGATCCTGGTCTTCATCTGGGTCGCGCTCATCTACGTCATCGTCGCGTTCGTCGACATCACCGCCTCGACCTTCGTCACCGGCGACGCCGACGCGCGGGGCCTGAGCTTCCGGTTCAACCAGGGCGGCGCGGTCGCGCTGGCCGCGATCCTCTACCTCGGCCTGGCCGTGGTCATGGGCCTGGTCGACCGCCTGCTCAAGCCGCCGCTGTGGCTGCAGACCGTGATCTTCGTGCCCGCGACCCTGGTCGTGGTCTGGTTCGGCACCCAGCACTCGACCTGGATCACGCTCGACTGGCGGACCTGGACGGTGATCTTGCTGGCCTACTGCGCGGTCGCGTCGGTGACCCCGATGTGGCTGCTCATGCAGCCGCGCGGCTACCTCGGCGGCTTCGTGCTGTACGGCGCGCTCGCGGTCGGCGTGATCGGCATCTTCTTCGGCGGCTACGCCATCGCGCAGCCGGCGTGGACCGGCAAGGGCCTGGTCGGCGTCGGCGGCATGTTCCCGTTCCTGTTCGTCACGATCGCGTGCGGCGCGTGCTCGGGCTTCCACGGCCTGGTCTGCTCGGGCACCACCTCGAAGCAGATCGATCGCGAGAGCCACTGCCACCCGATCGCCTACGGCGCGATGTTGCTCGAGGCGTTCGTCGCGCTGATCGCGCTGGCGACGATCATGATCGTGGCCCGCGCCGACACCGCCGGGCAGGGCCCGGGCGCGATCTACGCCCGCGGCCTCGGCCGGTTCATCACGATCCTGATCGGCGACAGCCCCCAGCACCGCATGGTCGCCACCACCTTCGGCGCGATGGCGCTGTCGACCTTCATCTTCGACACCCTCGACTCGGCGACCCGGCTCGGCCGCTACGTCATCCAGGAGTTCCTCGGCAGCCGCAGCCGAGTCAGCGCGGTGGTGGCGACCCTGGTGACCTGCGCCCTGCCGCTCCTGTTCCTCGACAAGCGCGGCGCGTTCCAGCGGTTCTGGACGCTCTTCGGCACGTCCAACCAGCTCCTGGCGTCGCTGTCGTTGCTCGCGATCTCGGTGTGGTTGTACCGGGCTGGAAAGCGGCCATGGTTCACGGTGGTGCCGATGGTGCTGGTGATGGCCGTGACCGTTACATCTCTGGCGTTCCTGGTCGATGATCTGTTCGTGGCCTCGGTCGGCTCGAGCGGCTGGATCAACGGGCTGGTCGCGGCGGTGCTGCTCGGGTTGACCGCGATGCTGGTCGTCGCGGCGGTGCGGGTGCTGCGCCAGGGCCCGCCGTTGCCGTCGGCGCGGGTGGCGCGATGACCGAGCCGGCCGCCGGCGAACCCGCGATCGCCCTCGACCGCGACCTGTCCGTGATCGCGATCGACCTGCGCTTCGCCGAGCTGCTCGGCCGCAGCGTCGCCGCGCTGCACGGCCAGCGGCTCGCCGCCTTGCTCCACCCCGACGACGGCCAGCGGGCCCCGGCGGTCCTGCGGGGGCGACCGTCGGTGCCGGCCTGCACCCGCTGGCGCTGGCAGACGGCGACCGGCGAGCGCAGCGTGGTGGTGTGGTGGCGCGTCGCCCGCGACGGCTGGACCGGCACCCTCGGCGGTACGGGCAAGATCCTGACCATGCTCGGCGCCGACGCGCCGACGGTGTCGCGGTCGGAGCGGGGTGAGCGCCTGGCCCGGCTCGGGACCTTCGAGCACGACATCGCGACCGGGAGCACGACCTGGTCGCGGCTGATGTACGAGCTGCACGAGGTCGAGCCGTCGGAGGTCCCGCCGGCCAGCATCGGCGAGTACCTGCGCCTGTTGCACCCCGACGACGCGCTGGGCTGGGGCCGGGCCCTGGGCCACGCGCTGACCACCGGCGAGGTGGTGTCGCTGATCACGCGGGTCCGGCGCCGGACCGGCGGCCTCCGCTCGCTGAAGGTGACGATGTGCTGCGATCTGCGGGCCGACGGCTCGCCGGCCCTGGTCGCGGGCACGATGCAGGACGTCACCGACGACCTCGAGACCCGCAGCCAGCTCGTCCGCGACCGCGAGCGGGCGCTGGCCGACACCCAGGCCAAGAGCGACTTCCTGGCCCGGGTCACCCACGAGCTGCGCAGCCCGGTGGCCGGCGTGATCGGCATGATCGATCTGGCGGTCGACGAAGTCGATCCGGCGGCGCGGACCGCGCACCTGTCGAGCGCCCGGGCCTCGGCCCGTCATCTGCTCGAGCTGATCGACGACCTGCTCGACGCCAGCCGCGACGACGCCTGGCGGTTCAACGTGGTCGCGATCGGCTTCTCGCTCGACCAGGTGATGGCCGAGGCGCTGGCGATGATCGCGCCCCGGGCCCAGCGCAAGGGCATCACCCTCACCGGCGAGGTCGCGGCCGGCGTGGCGGTCGAGCGCAAGGGCGATCCGCTGCGGCTGCGCCAGATCCTGGTCAACCTGCTGCACAACGCGGTCAAGTTCACCGAGCATGGCGGTGTCCGCGCCCGGTTCGCGGCGGTCGGTCCCGACCAGCTCGAGCTGACCGTCGAGGACTCGGGCATCGGCATCGCGCCCGAGCTCCAGGCCACGGTGTTCGATCCCTACGTCCACAGCGGCGGCGGCGAGGGTCGCGGCCTCGGCCTCACGATCACGCGCGAGCTGGTGGCGACCCTGGGCGGCCAGATCTCGCTGACCTCGTCGCCAGGCGCCGGCACCTGCTTCACGGTGGTGCTGCCGCTGCCGGCCTGTCCGCTCGAGCGCGGCGCCAGCGGTGCGCGGTCGGCCAGCGCGTTCGCGGCCGGCAGCAAGCCGCGGACCAGCCCGGTGCGGGCGCTGCGGGTGCTGCTGGTCGAGGATCACGCGGTCAACGCCGCCTACCTGCGCGCGATCCTCGAGCGGGCCGGGCACACCCTCGAGGTGGTCGGCACCGGCCGGGCTGGGGTGGAGGCCGCCGCCCGCCGCGCGTGCGACGTCGCCCTGCTCGATCTCGAGCTGCCCGACACCGACGGCGCCACCGTCGCCCGCATGATCCGCACAGCCGAGCACCGCGTCGAGGCGCGCCGGCTGCCGCTGCTCGGGGTCTCGGCCCACCGCGATCGCGCGCTGACCGCTGCCCGGGCCGGGATGGACGGCTACCTCACCAAGCCGGTCGACGCCGCCGGGCTCGCGGCCGCGCTCGAGCGGCTCACCGTCGACGGTGGCCGGCCGCCGGTCGATCACGCGATCCGCCTGGCCCGGGTCGGCGGTCGGCGCGAGCTGGCGGCGACGATCGCCCAGACCTTCCTCGGCCACGCCAGCCAGCTGCTGGAGCCGGTCGACAGCGCGCTCGGCGCGGGCTCGCACGAGGGTGTCCAGCGCGCCGCCCACGGCCTGCGCGCCGCGCTCCTGATGGTCGGGGCGGTGCCGGCCGCCGAGCTGGCCGCCCAGGTCGAGCAGGCGTCGTTCGAGCAGGCCCAGGCGCTGCGGCCGGCGCTCGCGTTCGAGCTGGCGCGCGCCACCGCCGAGCTCGAATACATCGCTTGACCCGCGCCGCCCCCGAGCTCGAGCACGTCGCCTGACCCGCGCCGCCGCCGAACTCGGGTCAGCGGGTCGGGGTAAGGACAGCCTTGCCGACGATGCGGACCTGCTCGTGGGCGCCGCCGGGCGCGGTGACGGTCAGGTCGTGGGTGCCGAGCGGGGCCTTGAAGTGGAGCTGGCCGCGGGCGGGGTCGGAGCCAGGCAGCATCGCCGCCGCGAGCGCGGTGTCGAGCTCGACCAGGAGCTGGACATCGCCGGTGAGGGCCCGGCCGCGCGAGGTGCCGTCGACCTCGAGCTGGACGTCGGTGCCGGCGGTGACCTCGAAGACCTCGCCGAGGCCGGGCACGGTCGACTCGGTCATGCCGTCGGCGGTGGCGCCGATGTCGAAGCCGGCGATGGTCGCGACCTCGACCGGCAGGTAGTCAACCTCGTAGCCGTAGCGATCGACCGCGATCAAGTCGGCGAGGCCGGCGCCGTTGCCGACGATGCGGAAGCGCGGCTCGCTGCCGGTGGCCTCGGTCGACAGGACCTCGACGATCCAGGGCGCGCTCGACACCAGGTGGAGGTCGGACGCGTCGACGCCGGTCTTGCCGCGCAGGGTCAGGTCGAGAGTGCCGCCGACCGCGATGCCGTCGCCGAGGTCGCAGCCGGCCTGGCCGCAGTCCGACGGCGTCATCTGCAGGCGGCCGAGGCGGCCGTCCTCGACCGTGTTCCAGCTGCAGCCGACGAGCGAGGCGAGGGGCAGGGCGACGAGGAGGGGAAGCTGAGCGGTGCGCATGACCGGGGACAAAGCAGCCGGCGTGCCAGCCGGGACTGCCAGGCGATGCGCCCACTTGCGCGCGTCGGCGCCGGCCGGGCTGTCAACGCGCGATGACACTGGAGTGTGGCGTGCGGGCCGCAGACGCTATCCTCTCCACCGATGACCCTCCTCAAGATCGCGCAGATCGGCCACCCGGTGCTCCGCCAGCGGGCCCGCGAGATCACCCGTGAGGAGCTGGCGGCCCCGGCGATGCAGCAGTTCATCGACGATCTGATCGAGACCATGCGCGACGCCAGCGGCGCCGGCCTGGCCGCGATCCAGGTCTACCAGCCGATCCGCATCGTCGCGATCGAGGTTACCGACAACCCGCGCTATCCGTACAAACCGCGCATCCCGCTGACCGTGCTGGTCAACCCGGTGCTGACCCCGCTCGGCGACGAGACCTTCGCCAACAACGAGGGCTGCCTGTCGGTGCCGAACCTGCGCGGCGACGTCCCCCGCTTCGTCGAGCTGCGCTGCCAGGCCTGGGACCGCCACGGCGCCGAGATCGACGCCGAGGTCCGGGGGCTGAGCGCCGGCACCTACCAGCACGAGGTCGACCACCTCGACGCCACGCTGTTCGTCGACCGGGTCCGCGATCCCCGCACGCTGACCACCTGGGCCGAGTTCGAGCGCTACCACCGCGAGGCGTTCATCGCCCGGGTCACCGACCTCGTCGCTCGCTTCGGGTCCTGACAAGCCACGTCGATGTGCGCGCCGCTGTAGGATGCGCCATGGCCGCAACCAAGCGACGCGCCCCGCGCGCCGGCAAGCCCGCGAAGCCCGCGAAGCCCGCGAAGCCCACCAAGGCCAAGGCCAAGGTCGCCGCGTCGAGCGCCAAGGCCAGGACGGCCCGCTCGCGCAAGCCCGCCGAGCCGCCCAAGCCGGTCATCGAGGTCCGCCGCATCCACCGCCGCGATCTCAACCGCGTGTGGGAGTTCCTCAAGCTGTCGTTCGCCCACGTCAACCTCCAGACCGTCGAGTACCAGCGACCGCGCTCGAAGAAGCGGTTCGAGAAGACCTACGACGAGGAGGGCATCGATCAGCTGGTGTTCGAGGTCGGCGATCAGATCGTCGCCTACGCCGAGTGCGCCCACGAGGTGGTCGGCTCGGACAACTGGATGAACGAGGGCTACTTCGAGCGCCGCAACATGCGGCCGCTGTTCGTCGAGGAGCTCGCGGTCCACCCCGACTGGAACGGCCGCGGGGTCGGTGGCTTCGTCCTCGAGCAGCTCCACCACCTGGCCAAGGTCCGCGGCCTGTCGCACCTCGTCCTCGAGGTCGCCGAGAACAACGAGCACGCGCTGACCTGGTACCGCAAGCGCAACTTCCGCAAGCTCGACTCGGCGATCTTCCTCGCGGCCTCGGTCGACAACGAGCCCGAGCTGCTGCCGCCCAAGGCGATGACCTCGCCGCTGCCCGAGGCCCGGCCCGACGCAACGCCGGCCGACGCCAAGGCCGAGCGCGAGGCCAACACCGACGAGTAAGCGAGCCTTGGTCGCGCGATCGACACTGTCGATCAGCGGGTCGGCAGCTGGGTGGCGAGCAGCTCGACGACCGCGGCGGGCGCGTCGAGGTGGAGCCAGTGGCCGGCATCGACCAGGTGGGTATGGACCCGGGCCGATGGCGGCAGCGCGGCCAGGCGGGCGCGGTCGTCGGCGCCGACCGTGGTCGCGCGGGTGGCGACGACCACGTGGACCTCGCCGGCCAGCGTCGGATCGACCACCGCCGGCCAGAGATCGACCGCGAGGTAGTCGAGCACCAGCGCGCGCAGGGCGGGCAGGTCGAAGCGCAGGCGCAGGCCGACGCCGCCCGCCACCGGCGCCAGGTTCATCGCCAGCCACGCCGCCAGGGCCGGCGCATGTCCCCGTTCGCCGAGCGCGGTGACGAGGTCGTCGCGGCGCGCCCACGATCGATCGAGCAGGACCAGCGAGTCCCACACCGCACGCACCTGGTTGTCGGGCGCGTCCCAGCCGCCGGGTCGCGCCGACGGGCTGGCGTCGAGCACCCAGGTCTGGTCGACGTCGACCTCGACAGTCGCGGCGCTGCCGGCCGCGCGCAGGGCCAGCACCACCTTGCCGCCGAAGCTGTGGCCGCACACCGCCCGCATCGGAGGGCCCGTGCTCGCCTGCTGCGCGATCAGCGCGGCCAGATCGTCGGCGCACGCGGCCACGGTGTGCGGCGGCGTGCCCGGCTCGCTGCGCCCGTGGAGCCGCAGGTCGACCAGCAGCGCGCTCCAGTCCGGCCGCCGGGCCAGCACCGCGCGCGCGATGCTGCGCCAGTTGCCGCCGGTCCCGAACATGCCGTGGGTCAGCAGCAGGGTCGCGGTCGGCGCCGCGCCGCCGGAGATCCGCTCGTGATGGAGCCGCGCCGCGGTCACAGCGACGGCTCCATCTTGGCGTGGAGCTTGACCAGCTCAATCAGATAGTCGGCCAGCGCCAGCACGTCGTCGTCGTCGGTCTTGCGCGACACCAGCGCGGTGGTGAGTTCGTGGCCGCCGTCGTCGTTGGGCTCGCGCAGGCGCAGGGTCACGGTGCCGCGCTTACGGTCGGGCTTGCCGCGCTTGCGCCCGCCGACGTCGACCTGATCGATGAGGTCCCACAGCCGCGCGGTCTCCTGGCCGCCGAGTTCGAGGTCGCCCAGCTCGCCGATCGTGCCGCCCTTCACGAACCCGACCCACAGGCTGTTGCCGCGGGCCCGGAAGCTCCACTCGTCGCCGTCGACCCGGGTGCTGACCAGCTCGAACGACCGGCCGTTGACCTCGCCCCGGCGATCGTCGCTGACCCGGTAGTCGGCGCCGCCGCAAGCGGGTAGGCTGACCGCCACGACGACGGTCACCACGATGACGAGCGCACGCACGCGGTTCATTGCAGCAGGTCCGGGGCCGATCGTCAAAGCCGGCCCGGGGGCGGCGCCGTGATCGACCCCGCGATCGGCGTCGACGCGCTGGTGCACACGCTCGCCGAGCGCTGCGCTGCCGCCGGGCTCGACCTGTGCGCGACCTGCGCCGCCGAGGACTACCAGCGCGAGGTCGAGCCGCTCTATCGCCTGCCCGATCACGGCCGGCCCCGCGCCCTGGTCGTGATAATCGGCAACACCCGCGCGCTGTGGCCGATCGTCCGCGCCGCCCGTGCCGCCGGCACGCTGCCCGGCCCCGATCCGATCGATCGCCACGTCGTTGCCGCGGTCACGGCGGCGGTCGCCGCCGCGGTCGCCGCCCACGCGCCCGGCCTCGCCGCCGAGGTCCGGTACTCACCCGAGCCACCGCCGCGTCGGGTCGCGATGCAGCGCCTGGCCGCGGTCGCCGGCCTGGCCTGGCTGTCGCCCAGCCACCTCAGCGTCCATCCGGTGTACGGCCCGTGGATCGGGCTGCGGGCCGCCATCGTCTTCGACGTCGATGGCCCACCACCGCGACCCCGCCTGCCACCGCCGTGCGACTGCGCCACCGGCTGCGGTCCGCACCTGGCCGCCGCCCTCGCCGCTGGCGTGCCGCGCGGTGCCGCCGAGCTGCGTCCGCGCTGGCGGACCTGGCTGGCGGTGCGCGACGCCTGTCCGGTCGGCCGCGATCACCGCTACGACGACGCCCAGCTCCGCTACCACTACACCGGCGAGCTCGATGCGCTCGACGGCGAGCCCGGTGGCCCGCCGTCGTCCGTCCCGACCTGAAGCGGTCTTCAGTCGTCGTCGCCGACGTCGCCCTCGGGCAGCTCGTCGATCAGGTAGGCGCCGGGCGTGAAGCTCTCGCCGCAGTGCTGGTCGCGGATCCGCTTGACGCAGCGGGGATCGTGGTCGAACAGGTCGTAGCGCGTGGGGTTGTGCTTGTTCACGCACACCGCGCCGTCGGGGCCCCACGCGGCCTCCGCCGACCAGTCCTCGGTGTCGGCCTGCACACCGACGTCGTCGTAGAGGTTCAGCATCGTGCCGTCGACCGTGTAGGTCGTGCCGTCGCCGCAGAAGTCGCCGCGCAGCAGGCGCACGCAGCTCCGCAGGTGGTCGACGCGGCCGGTCCACGGCTTGTAGCCGAGCTCGACGCACTTCGCGATCGAGTGGCCCTGGCAGGCCCAGGTGAACTGGTTGGCGCTGGCCGCGTAGTGGGCGGAGTCACTCGGCACCGGCTGCCACACGCCGGCGACCGCGATGGCGCGGTTCGTGGTGGCCCCGTCGGCGCCGCACAGCGGCTGCCAGCCGGCGGTGGTCTGGTACGAGACCGCGTAGAACCAGATGTCGGCGTTGGCGCCGGTCCCCTGCGCGGCGCTGTCGATCCGCAACGCGACGGTGGTCGCGTCCTGGCCGGGCGCGGCCGGGATGATGCCGGTCCAGCTCGAGCCGTTGAGCGACGTGCCGTTGAGGGACGTGCCGTTGAGCGACGTGCCGTTGAGCGACGTGCCATTGAGCGACGTGCCGTTGAGCGACGTGCCGTTGAGCGACGTGCCGTTGACGGTGACGACCTCATCGTCCGTTTGCCCGAGCTGATCAGGGGTCGTGACACAGCCGGCGGCGAGGACGAAGAGGGCGAAGGGGAGGGAGTGGCGCATGACGTTACGTTCCTTGATGAGCGGTCGCGGGGTTCGTTCCGACAGGCGTCAAGTCGGCCATGCGCTCACTTCGGATAGTCGTGGGGTAAGCTCCCGTCATGAGAGTCGCTGCCGTCGTGTTCCTCGTCGCTGCGGCTTGCGGCGGTAAGCCCTCAACTCCTGCGCCGATCGGTCCGACGACGCCGGCCTCGGAGCCCGCGCTCCCGTTGGAGCCGCCCACAGCGCCGGTCGCCGCGACCCCGACCGCGCCTACGCTGCGGCTCGGTCGCTCGGTGGTGCCGACCCAGTACGCGCTCGACCTCACCCTCGATCCGACCAAGGACAGCTTCGACGGCGTCATCACCATCGACGTCACCGTCGATCACCCGACCCGCGCGATCTGGCTGCACGGCCGCGACCTCACCATCGAGCGGGCGACGATCGCCGTCGGAGGCGCCGGCGCCGCGACCCAGGACGCCGCTGCGAGCCAGCACGAGCAGTTCCTCGAGCTGGCCGTGCCCGACGCGATCCCGGCCGGCGCGGCGACGATCCGCATCGCGTACCGCGGCGGCGCGCCGATGAGCATGAGCGATCAGGAGGGCCTGTTCCGCCAGTCCGACAACGGCGAGACCTACCTGTACTCGCAGCTCGAGGCCACCGGCGCCCGCCGCGCCTTCCCGTGCTTCGACGAGCCGTCGTTCAAGGTGCCGTGGCAGCTCACGCTCCACGTCCCGGCCGGCCTGGTCGCGCTGTCGAACACACCGGTCGCGTCCGAGCGCGACGACGGCCCGCTCCACACCACGGTCTTCGCTCGTACCCGGCCGCTGCCCAGCTACCTGGTCGCGCTCGCGGTCGGCCGCTTCGATCTCGTCGATCTCGGCACCGCCGGCGTCAACAAGACGCCGATGCGGCTCGCGGTTCCGCACGGCCGCGCGGTCGAGACCGGCTACGCCGCCAAGGTCTCGGGCCAGCTGCTCGCCGGGCTCGAGCGCTACCTCGGCATCCCGTACCCGTACGCCAAGCTCGACCAGGTCGCGATCCCGACCTTCCTCGGCGCGATGGAGAACCCCGGCCTCATCACCTACGCGTCCAAGCTGCTCCTGGCCCGGCCCGACGAGGAATCGGCCGAGTTCCAGCAGAGCTTCGCCTCGGTCGGCGCTCACGAGATGGCCCACCAGTGGTTCGGCGATCTGGTGACGATGAGCTGGTGGGACGACATCTGGCTCAACGAGTCGTTCGCCGACTTCATGGCCGACCGGGTCGTCGACGACTGGCAGCCGCGCTGGAGCATCGCGCTCCATCGCCTGCAGTCCAACCAGGGCGCGTTCGCCGCCGACAGCCTGATCAGCGCCCGCAAGATCCATAACCCGATCAAGGAGCACAACGACATCGTCGGCGCGTTCGACTCGATCTCGTACGCCAAG
>JAYVSF010000320.1:0-4940 GCA_043775605.1 Myxococcales bacterium | reverse complement strand
GTGCCGTGGCCAGCACCTCGTCGATGCGCTCGGCGCACACCGCGGCCCGCGGGATCATCACCGCCAGGAACGACACCATCATCACCGCCACCAGGATCTGCATCAGGTAGCTGAGGAACGCGGTCAGCGCACCGACCTGGATCGCGCCGGCGGCCGCGCGGTGGGCTCCGAACCACAGCACCGCGATCGACGACAGGTTGAACACCACCATGATGGTCGGGAACATCAGGGCCTGCAGCCGGCCGACCCCGAGCGCGGTCGCGGTCAGCTCGTCGTTGGCGGCGCCGAACCGGGCCGCCTCCTCGGGCTCGCGCACGAACGCCCGCACCACCCGGATGCCGGTGATCTGCTCGCGCAGCACCCGGTTGACGGTGTCGATGCGCGGCTGCATGGCCCGGAACTGCGGGACCATGCGCGCGATGATGAGGCCGATGCTGCCGGCCAGCACCGGCACGCTGACCAGCAGCAGGCGCGACAGCACGAGGTCGTCGCGCAGCGCCATGACGATGCCGCCGACGCTCATGATCGGCGCCATCACCAGCATCGTGCAGCTCACCAGCACCAGCATCTGGACCTGCTGGACGTCGTTGGTGGTGCGGGTGATCAGCGACGGCGCGCCGAAGGTCGCGACCTCGCGGGCCGAGAAGCCGCCGATGTGGCCGAAGATCGCGGCGCGCAGCTCCTTGCCGTAGCTCATCGCGACCCGGGCGCCGACGTAGACCGCGGCGATCGTGCACAGCACCTGGAGCCCGGCCACCGCCAGCATGACCGCGCCGGTCGACAGGATCGTGCCGGTGTCGCCGACCGCGACCCCGCGATCGATGATGTGGCCGTTGAGGCTGGGCAGGTAAAGCGACGCGACGGTCGCGACCAGTTGCAGCGCGCCGACGATCGCGAGCTCGCGCCGGTGAGGGCGGAGGAACCGGGTCAGGAGGCGAAGCAGCACGGGCGCGCTTTCACGGGGACGGGCGGCGGATGACCAGGTTGTCGAACCAGGTGTCGTTCTCCCAGTTGTCGAACGCGAGGTACTCGTGGCCGGGGCCCGACAGCGGATCGGGATCGTCGTAGCGCAGGAACGGCTGGGTCAGGTCGTCGATGAACCACTCGATGACCTTGCCGCTGCGGAGGATGCGCCAGTGGTAGCGCTGGCCGGGCACCACCTTCGGCGTGGTCCGGCTGACCATGGCGGTGCCGTGCTCGTCGCGGTTGGCCAGGAACGACTTCTCGTTGTGCCAGCCGCCGAAGCACAGGACGTAGCCGGTCGACTGGTAGCGGTTGCCGTCGGGATCGTACGACCGACCATCGCCGAACACCTCGATCTTGACGTCGCCGTCGGGCGAGTTCGACCAGGCGTCGAGATCGATCTGGAGATCGCCCGGCGGCAGGCGGCGGGCCAGCCACAGCGGGTGGTTGTGGGCGCCCTTGGCCTGCAGCGCGCCGTCGGCCAGGCGGTAGCCGGGGCCGGTGCGGTTGTAGTCGCCGCCCAGCGACGGCCGGTTGAAGTCGTCGCTGTAGCTCTGATCGATGGCCGGCGGCTCGCGCACCTTGCAGGCCAGGAGGGCGAGCGCGCAGGCGGCGACGGACCACGGACGGAGACGCATCCGCCCGAGTCTGTACCGGATGGCCCGGGAGTGGGAGGCGTGCGAGATCACTCCCGGGATCGGCGGTGTCTGGAAGCCGGACGGTGTCAGAGGCGGCCAGTACCTTCGGCCGCGTCGTGAGGATGCAGTCGCTGCCCTTGTTCCCCGGCCTGTTCGACGCGCCGGTCGCGCCGGTCGCCTCGTCTGGCGGGGCCGGCGAGCCGCCCGCGCGCCGCGGACGGAAGAGCAAGGGCCAGGCCACGGCGGTGGCCGCGGCGGTCGTCGAGGCGATCGTGCCCGTGTTGCCGCTGGCGATGGCGCCGGTTGCGACTCCGGCCCCGGCTCCGGTTGCGGTCCCGGTCCGGCTGGTCGAGGCGGCGGTCCGGCCGCTGCGGCCCGAGGCCGGCGTGGTCATCTTCGATGTCGAGACCACCGGCACCGATCGCAAGCGCGATCAGGTGATCGAGCTGTGCATGCAGCGCGGCCTGTCGGGGACCGACTACAAGATCTGGCGGTTCAAGCCGACGGTCGCGATCTCGCAGGGCGCGGAGGACGTCCACGGCATCAGCATGGAGC
The DNA here is from genome assembly GCA_043775605.1 of Myxococcales bacterium. Taxonomy (GTDB): domain Bacteria; phylum Myxococcota_A; class Polyangia; order Haliangiales; family Haliangiaceae; genus UBA2376. Next base: position 2,784 of record JAYVSF010000320.1, on the reverse strand, counting down.
AGCTCGCCGACTGCCCGGCGTTCGCGACCTGCGCCGAGGAGATCCGGGCGTGGTTCGCGGCCGCCGAGGTGATCGTCGGCTACAACCTCGTGTTCGACGTCGACATGCTGCAGGCCGAGTACGAGCGGGCCGGGCGCCCGCCGCTCGACCTCGCCAGCAAGGCCGTGGTCGATCCGTTCCGGCTGTGGCAGCAGTGCGAGCCGCGCAGCTTGCAGCACGCCCACCAGCGGTTCGTCGGCCAGGGCTTCGAGGCCGCGCACTCGGCGGCGGCCGACGTCGCCGCGACCGGGCGGGTGCTGGCCGGCATGCTGTCGACGTTCGGCCTCGACGATCAGGATTGGAGCGGCGTGGCGACGGTGTGCGATCCCAACCGCCAGAACTGGGTCGGGCCGTCGCGCCACCTGCAGTGGAAGGACGGGGCGGTGGTCCTGTCGTTCGGCAAGCACCAGGGCGCGCCCCTCCACGTCCTCGCCACCGGCGAGAACCATGGCTACCTGCGCTGGGTGTGCGATCGCGACTTCCCGGCCCACGTCGGCGAGATCTGCGGTCGCGCGCTCGAGCTGGCCGGAGATCTCGAGGGCTTGCTCGGCTGGGTCCGCGACCGGTTCGGAGCGCCGCCGGTCGCACCGGACGTCGCCGCCAGTCCGCGGGCACCGGGCCCGGCGGTCGCCGCCGCGCGCGCCTGAGAGGGTTGGTCCGAAAGAGGTCTCCGAAGACTCGGCGGGGCGCGCCGACCAACCCTCGGCTCAGATTCCGTGCAGATCGGGCCGGCACTCCGGTGCCGGGCCGATCGATCGATGACACAGGGTTGGTTTCTGCCAACCCTGTGAGAGGTTGTAAAACAAACACGTTTCCGTACCGGCGCAGCCGCCGTTCCTCGTCGGCAAGTTCGATCATCCAGAGCCTGGGAGGTTGAAAACTTCGCAGGCTCGGACCGCGACCGACGCGGTCGCGGCAACCACGCGATCCTTGGACCGCCGACTTCATGCCAGAGTGCGGTCGTGATCTCGCTCCTGCGCCGGCGTCCCGGCTTCCGCCGGCTGTGGGCCGCGGGGGCGGTGTCGCTGTGCGGCGACTGGCTGTCGTTCGTCGCGGTCAGCGTGCTGGCCCTGACCCACGGCGGCGGGCCGCTGGCGCTGGCGGTGGTGTTCGCGGCCCACACCCTGCCGGCCGCGGTGCTGTCGCCGCTCGCGGGCGCGCTGGTCGATCGCGTCGATCGCCGGAAGGTGCTGATCGTCGCCGACGTGCTGGCGTCCCTGGCCACCGCGGCGATGGCGCTGGCGGCGGTGCTCGGCGCCCTGACCGCGGTCCAGCTGCTGCTCGTCGTCCGCAGCGCGATCACCTCGGCGGTGCCGCCGGGCGAGTCGGCGGCGCTGCGCCGGCTGGTCGGCGAGGACGAGCTGGTCCCGGCCAACGCCATCCTGGCCGCGACCTGGAGCACCGCCTACGTCCTCGGCATGGCGCTCGGCGGCCTCGCCGCCACCCTCGGCCCGACCCTGGCGCTGGTGCTCGATGCGGCTTCGTTCGCGATCGCCGCCGGCCTCCACGCCACGCTGCCGCCGCTGCCGGTCGAGCAGCCCGGCAACGGCCGAGCCGAAGGCGAGGCGACCTCTGACGCAGATCCGAGTCGGCGCTCCGCCGGCACGGATCGATCGACAAACGGGGGCGGGCCCTCGGGCTCGCCCCCGAGCTTGCTCGATGTCGTCCGCCACACGCCGCGTGACACCGTGGTCGCGCTCAGGGTCGCGTTCGGCCACCGTCCGCTGCTGGCCGCGGTGCTGGGCAAGACCCCGCTGGCGCTGGCCGCGGGCGCCGGCTGGATCGCGCTCAACCTGATCGGCGCCAGCGCACACCCGTTCGGCGAGGCCGCGCTATCGTTCGGCGTGCTCCAGGCCATCCGCGGCGCCGGCACCGGCATCGGGCCCGCGCTCGCGACCTGGCTGGTCCGGCGCGGGACCGCCGAGGTCGTCCTCCAGCACGCCGCGCGGGTGGTGATGCTGGGCGCGGTCGCCGGCCTCGCCTTCGCCCGCGATCGGGTGACGCTGTCGATCGTCGCCCTGGCCTGGGGCATCGGCACCGGCACCAACTGGGTGATGTCGCACGTCGCGATCCAGCGCAACGCCGGCGACGTCGTCATCGGCCGGCTGGCGGCGTTCGACGAGCTCCTGGTCTCGGTCGCGATGGCTGGCAGCGCGGTGATCGGCGCGGTGATCGCCGAGCACGTCGGGCTCGGCGCCACCGCACTGACCGGCGTCGGCCTCGGCCTGCTCGGGCTGGCCGCCGCCGCGATCCTGGTCGCGCGCGCCCCGGGTGGTGCGCTGCCGCACGCCCAGGTCAACCTGCCGTCGCCGGCGGGGGCGCCATGACCGAGTCGCTCAGCTTCGCGCTGGTGGCGCTGTCCGCGGTGTTCTTCGTGATCGATCCGTTGGCGTGCGTGCCGCTGTTCCTGACGGTGACGAGCGGTCAGGCCACCGACGCCCGGCGCCAGGTCGCGCGCCGCGCGGCGTTCGCGGCGTGGTGCCTGCTGTGCCTGTTCGCGCTGGCCGGCGGCCTCATCTTCCAGGCCTTCGGCATCTCGCTCGGCGCGTTCAAGTGCGCGGGCGGCCTGATGCTGCTGCTGATGGCGGTCGACATGATGCGGGCCCAGCCGTCGCCGACCCGGACCACGATCGAGGAGCAGCAGGAGAGCCGCGAGCGCGAGGACGTCGCGGTGTTCCCGCTGGCGACGCCGATGCTGGCCGGCCCCGGCGCGATCGCCACCGTCATGGTGCTGATGTCGCGGGC
>JAYVSF010000319.1:0-28415 GCA_043775605.1 Myxococcales bacterium | reverse complement strand
CGGAAGACCGCGACGCAGTGGCCCCAGAGCTGGACCGGGGCGCGGCGGTCGAGCCAGGCCGGGATCGCGAGCAGGTAAGGAGGGAGGCGCACCGGGCGGTAGCAGCGGACGTTGACGGCAACCAGCGCGTGGGCGCGGGCCCGGTCGACTAGCTCGGCAGTGGTGGTCAGCTCCCACCGGCCGGGCGCGACGATGGGCGGCGGACCGAGGACGGTCCAGGTGCGGGCGCCGTAGAGGTGGACGGCGAGCGCGCCGCCGGGGCACAGCACCCGTGCCGCCTCGGCGAGGGCGGGGTCCGGATCGAGGTACCGCAGCGCGCCCTTGCCGGCCAGCACCGCGTCGAAGCTGCGGTCGGCGAAGGGCAGGCGGGCGCCGTCGGCGAGGGCGAGAGTCAGGCCGTGGCGCCGGGCCTGGGTCAGCATGGCCGGCGCGATGTCGACCCCGACCCTGACCGGGGCGCGCACCTGGGTCAGCAGCCGGCCGGTGCCGACCCCGAGTTCGAGAACCCGGTAGGCCCCGCGCGTGGCGGCGAGCAGCGGTGCGTCGAGCATGCGGGCGCGCGCCCGGCTGACGCGGTCGCCGTGGCGGGCGTCGTAGCCGGCGGCCCCGGCGTCGTAGTCGGCGGCGATCGCCCGGCGGGCGCGCGCCGCGTGCTCGTCGGGCTCACCGTCGTCAGGGGGGATCACGAAGGATCGACGACGAGGATCTGGCGCGCGACCAGATCCTCGAGACACGCGGCCGCGTCCCGACCGGCGGTGTCGCGATCGATCTCGTACTCCGCACACAGCGCCGTCGCGGCATCATCGGCCGACAGGCCCTGCGCCGCCATTCGCCACAGGTGCGTCGCCGCGCCGTTGAGCGTGTGCAGCTTGTTGTCGTCGGGGGTGACGACGAACGCCAGCCCGTCGATCACCCGTCCGGCCGTCTGCGGGTTACGGCGATAGCGCATCATCGCGGTCAGGATACCTCGCGCGGCGCACGCGAGCACCATCGACCGCGAGGGTGGCCAATCGGCCGCCGGTTGCGCGCCGCGTGCGAGTGGCGCACGGTGGTCGCGTGACCGAGCGCGAACGGCGCACGCTGCGGACCCTGGTGGCACGGCTCGTGCGCGGAGCGGTGGCTGACACCACGGGCGCCGGGGTGGCTGACACCACGGGCGCCGGGGTGGCTGACACCCGTGGTGGGCCGCTGCTGGGGGACTTCACCCCAGCCCTGGCCAAGGTCGTGCGCGGGCACCTCCTGGGTCCGCTGGCCTATCGTGCAGGCTGGCCGGGGTTCCGGAGCGACCACGCGGCGGCGACGATCCAGGCCGAGCGGCGCGCCGCGGTCCTGGCGGAAGCCGTCGCCGCGCTCGGACAGGCTGGCATCGAGGTGTTGCTGCTCAAGGGCGTCGCCTACGCCGGGACGCTCTACGTCGAGGCCGCGTTGCGACCCATGTCCGACATCGATCTGCTGGTGTCAGGCACCCGGTACACGGCCGCGATCGAGGCCCTGGGCCGGCTTGGCTACTGGCACGCGGGGACTCCCGACCAGCTATCAACCCCGAACCATGGCTTCACGCTGAAGCGGAAGGACGGCTCGATCGACGTCCACCGTCACATCACTCACGCCGGCCGGACCTCGATCGACCTCGATGCGGTCTGGCAGGACGCCCGGCCCGCGCCCCACGTCATGGGCGCGCTGCGGGCATCGGCGCCGCACGAGTACATGCTTCATGTCGCGCACATGGCCCGACACGAGTTGGCCGTGCCGGCGATCAATGTGGTCGACGCAGCCCGCCTCCGCGCAGCCGCTCACCGCGGGAGTCGCTGTGATCTCGAGATCCTGGCCGATCGATGGCGGATCGGCCGCGGCCATCGGGCGGTCATTGGCCTGCTGGACGACCTGGCGCTCGAACGGTCCGGCAATCAATTCGGAATCGTGCCGAGTATCGACGAGGTCCTGGCCGGTCGTCGCCCTGGCCGGTTGCTGCAGATCGCCCGGAAGGTCGCGCTGACCGACGACGTCCGCGGGGTTGCGGCCCTGGTGTCAGCCACCGTGCGTGGGCGGCTCGAACATCTACGGGCACGAGGTTGATGCGGCGGTGTCAGGCACCAAGTAAAGTGGTCAGACCAGTACGGGCGGTGTCAGGCACCAAGTAAAGTGGTCAGACCAATACGGATGGTGTCAGGCACCTGTGGGTGGACGGGAGCCCCTCCCGCGCGTGACGTGCCGCACCGTTACCCCACCAGGGTTTGAACACTCTGCCGCCAGCCGGTATCCAAATACACACGACCTCCGCATTCTCTTTGAGATTCCCCAGGTTGACGAAGCGCATTCCCCCTCGTAACATCCGCGCTCCTGGCCGAAACCCCAGGTACAGGCTCCAGAGGATCTCCATGGCACAACGCTCCCTCCGCATCGCCCTGCTCACGGCGGCCGTCGCCGCCGCGCTCGGTGGAGGCATGCTCTACGCACAGCCCGCCGACCCGCCCAAGGCCGACGCCCCAGCGACCGACGCCCCCGGCAAGGACCTGCCGGACGTCACGCTGCCCGGCGAGAAGAACGTCGATCTGGCACCGCGCGAAATGAGCGCCAAGGCCACCGAATTGATCAAGGCGATGGAGGCGACCCACCGCGCGGTGCTCGAGATGCAGGCCGCGGCCAAGCAGGCCAAGGACGTCATCAAGCTCAACTGCGTCAACGAGAACCTGCTCGCCGTGAAGCAGCTGCTCAACATCGCCGACGCGTCCGAGAACGAGCTCGCCGAGGCCATCGCCCGCGGCGATCGTAGCGAGCAGGTCCACCAGTTCGGCCAGATCACGATCGCCAGCGAGAAGTCGATCGCGGCCCGCGACGAGGCCCAGGCCTGCATCGGCGAGGAGCTGCACTTCGTCGGCAAGAACGACATCACGGTCACCGGTCCCGCGATCCCCTACGATCCCACGCACGACGGCGACATCGGACAACCGAGCGGAGCCGACCCGTTCGGCACCGCGGTTCCCCTCGAGGACCCGGCGTTCGCCAGTCCGTTCATGCCGCTGTAGCCGCCGATGTCATCAGCCAAGTACGTCACCACCGCCACCTTGGGCCTGGCCTTGGTCCTCGCCAAGCCGGTCCGCGCCGACGAGGCCGTCGAGGGCCCCGGCGTCGAAGTCGCGCCGGGCACGGTCGTTCATCCCAACGTCGGCGCCGAGGCCGGGGTGGTCAACAACGTCTTCTTCCAGGAGTCGAGCGCCGGTCCGGTCACGTCGGGGCTGGTCCGCATCTCCGCGCGCTTCGATTTCGCCAGCCGCACGATCGAGCCCGAGGAGACCGTCCCTGACGAGGAGCCTGGCAAGGAGCCCGCGCCCCCGACGTTCACCTTCCGCGCGGGTCTTGCGGCGGCGTACGAGGAGTACCTGTACTACGCGAACCCTTCGACCGCGGCCCAGCGCAACCTCACATTCGACGGTCAGGCCCACCTCCAAGTCTACCCCAAGGGCACGTGGTCGTTTCTCGCCGACGATCGTCTCCGCCGCGACGTCCGTCCGCGCAACTACGAGGACCCGACCTCGACCAACCGCATCGACAACTTGCTGGCCCTCGCCGTCCGCTTCCAGCCGGGCGGTCGCCAGCTCAGCGCCAGCGCCCACTACGACAACGTCATCGACGCCTACGAGGGCGGCACCGGCGTCGCCAACCGTATGAACCAGACGCTGGGCCTGGGCAGCGACTGGCAGCTCTACCCGTACACCCACCTGCTCGCCGACCTGAGCTACGGCTTCTACGGCCCGCTCGGCGCCGCGCAGCCGGTGGCCGGCAGCCTGACCAAGCAGCCGTCGAACCCGCTGCGGTTCCTGGTCGGAATCGCCACCTCGCTGACCGAGCCGACCACGCTCAAGCTCCAGCTCGGCTGGGCCCACTCCACCTACGCCATGGGCGAGGGTTACAACGCGCCGCTCATCGACGTCGAGGGCGGCTATCAGTACTCGCCGACCGGTCGGGCGGTGATCGAGTACTCGCTTGCCTACGAGGACTCGACCAACGCCAACTACTTCCGCGACCACAAGCTCGGCGCCCATGTCGATCAGCAGCTTCGCCGCCTGCTGCTGTCCGCGGGTGTCGATGTGGTCTACCGCGGCTACCGCGGCATCTCCGGCATCGGTGCCCCCAGCCGCGACGACCTCGTCGTCGCCGGTCGGGTCCGCGCTCAGTATGTGCTCAACGAGCGCTACTACCTCACCACCGAGTACGTCGGCGCCGTCGACCAGACCAACTACCGGTCGACGTTCATGGGCGTCACCGATGATCCCAGCTACAACCGCAACGAGTTGATGTTCGGCGCGCGGGCCGCATTCTAGGCGCGTCGCCCGCCTCGCCCGCGCCTCGCATTCTCAGGCCACCGGCACCGTGACCGCTGAGGTCTCCTCCCCGAAACCAGGTCGTCGCCGCCCGCGGATCGCGGTGGTCGGCGCCGGCGCCTGGGGCCGCTCGCACGTCCGCACGTTCGCGGCCGAGCGCGGCTGCGAGCTGACCCGGGTCTGCGATCCGAGCGCGACCGCGCTGGCCGCCGCCGCCGATCTCGCGCCCCACGCCCGCCTCAGCGAGCGCTTCGACGACATCCTGACCGCGGCCGACGTCGACGCGGTGGTGCTGGCCACGCCGGCCACGCTCCACGCCGAGCAGGCCACGCGCGTGCTCGAGACCGGCCGCCCGGTCCTGGTCGAGAAGCCGCTGGCCTTGAGCGTCGCCGACGCTGAGCGAGTCGCGCGGGCCGCCGCCGCCAGCGGCGCCCCGCTGGTGGTCGGGCACCTCATGCTTTACCACCCCGCGGTCGAGCGCCTGCGCGAGCTGATCGATGGCGGTGAGCTCGGCGAGCTGTTCTACCTGACCTCGACCCGAGCCAACCTCGGCCGGCTGCGCTCCGACGAGAACGCGCTGTGGAGCCTCGGCCCGCACGACCTGTCGATGCTCGACTACCTGGTCCGCGCGCCGCTGACCACGGTCACCGCCCGCGGCCAGAGCTTCCTCCAGCCCGGCATCGCCGACGTCGTGTTCGCGACCCTCGGCTTCGCCCGGCCGGCCGGCGGTCCGGTCATGGCCCACGTCCACCTGTCGTGGCTCAACCCGCGCAAGGAGCGCCGCCTGGTCGTGGTCGGCTCGCGCAAGATGGTCGAGTTCGACGACACCGCACCCGACAAGCTCCGGCTCTACGACCGCGGCTACGATCGCCCCCAGGACTTCACGTCGTTCGCCGAGTACCTGACCCTGCGCCACGGCGACGTCACCATCCCGGCCCTGGCGATGGTCGAGCCCCTGGCCGCGATGGCCCGCCACTTCGTCGAGTGTGTCGTCGGCACCGCCCTGCCACGCACCGACGCCGCCAGCGGGGTGCGAGTCGTGGGCATGCTGGCCGCCGCCCAGGCCTCGCTCGAGCAGGCGCCGTGAGGAGCGCCCTCGACAGCGATCTGCTGGTCCTCCAGGTCGCGGTCTTGATCTGGCTGGTCGGCTGGGCGGTGCGCTCGGTGGTCCGGATCGCCAACGGTGACACCCGCACGGTGCTGGTCGTGCAAGTGATCTTCTTCCTGTTCTGCGGCGGGCCGTTGATCCTCGATTTCGTCGTCGGTCCGCCCGAGTACTCGTATCACTGGGGCTTCATCATCAGCCAGTACGACCGCGGGACCAACCTGGTCTACTTCGGCTACCTCGCCGTCATCCCAGTGCTGCTCGAGCTGTTCGGTGGGCGCCGTCCGGTCGGCGCGATGGCCATGCCCATCACGCTCGAGCTCCGGCCGCGGGCGCGGGTGCTGATCTGGGGGCTGCTCCTGCTCTTGCCCGCGGCGCTGCTGCTGGCGCCGCGGCCCGAGATGTTCCTGACCTACGCCTCGGCGATCCGCGATCCCACCGCCCAGGGCAGCGTCTTCTACTACCTGGTGATGGCGGTGGTGGCGACGTTGGCGGTCATCGCCGCGGTGCTGATCCTCGCGGCCCGGGGCACCCGGCCGATCGAGCGCGCGCTGGCCGCGCCGCTGCTGGCCCTCGCCCTGTGGACCCACGGCAAGCGCTCGTCGGTGGCGCTGGCCGCGCTCCTCTTGCTGTACCTGCTGTGGATGCGCGGGACCCTGCGCGGCGCCCGCTTCATCGGCGTCGCGCTCGCGGTCCTGCTCGGCCTCGGCCTGTTCTCGTACGTCTACCAGACCGAGGTCCGTGAGGTCCGGGTCGAGGACACCGACATGCGCTCGCGTCAGGCCAGCACCTTCTACGTCAACCTCCGCATCGACTACGGCCGCGACGGGGTCATCAAGCAGGCGATCTACGGCGAGCTCAACCCCGACCGGCTGAGCATCCTCCAGTACCGCGGGCAGTCGCTGTTGTTCGACTCGCTGTTCTTCGTGCCGCGCCGGCTGTGGCCGGGCAAGCCGTACCCGTACGCGGTGTACGTCACCGCGACCATGATGCGGGCCCCGCTGCGCGACTATAGCTGGGGCATCACGACGTCGATCTTCGACGAGGTCCTCGCCAACTTCAGCTGGGTTGGGATCGTGATCGCGCCGCTGATCCTGGGCCGGATCTGTGCGATCGGCGATCGTCGGCGCTCGCCGTTCGTCGCCATCCTGACCGTGACCGTCGCGTCGCTGCTGGTGGTGCTCCACGCCGCCGCGTTCCTGCCCATGATCCTGCTCTGGATCCTCCTGGTGTGGCGGACGCGCCCGGTGGCGTTGGCGCGGCCGGCCCCGGTTCTGGCGCTTGGAGGTCCCACCGCCGCGCGCGGGCGCGATAGAGTGGCGACGATGGTCCCCGCCGCCCGCCGCTCGGTGCCGCGATGAGCTCGTCGAGGGAGACCGACCACGGCCGCGAGGTCGCAGCCGGCGAGCGCTTTCGCTTCGGCGACAACTGGGCCGGGTTCCTGGCGGTCCTCGACGACGAGCGGATCGCCGCGGCCGAGCGCTCGCTCACCGCCATGCTCGGGGTCGCGCGCCTCGACGGCAAGCGGGTGGTCGACGTCGGCTCGGGCTCGGGCCTGTTCAGCCTGGCGGCTCATCGCCTGGGCGCCGACGTCACGTCGTTCGACTACGATCCGCAGTCGGTGGCCTGCACCACCGAGTTGCGCCGGCGCTACGCCGATGGCAGCCCGCGCTGGCGCGTGCTCGAGGGCTCGGTCCTCGACGGCGCCCTGGTCGCCGGACTCGGCACCTTCGACGTCGTCTACTCGTGGGGCGTGCTCCACCACACCGGCGCGATGTGGGACGCGGTCACGCGGGTCACCGGCCTGGTCGGGCCGGGCGGCCAGCTCTTCATCGCGCTGTACAACGATCAGGGCCGGCGGTCGCAGGCGTGGCGCCTGGTCAAGCAGACCTACTGCGGCTCGCCGGTCGGCCGGGCCGCCGTGCTCGGCGCCTTCGTCCCCTACTTCGTCGGCCGCGCGGCCGCCGCCGATCTGGTCCGCGGCAAGAACCCGCTCGCCGGCCACCGCGAGCACCGCCAGCAACGCGGCATGTCGATGATGCACGACATCGCCGACTGGCTGGGTGGCCTGCCGTTCGAGGTCGCCAGCCCGGGCGCCGTGGTCGATGTCCTGCGGGCCCACGGCCTCACCCTCCAGCGGCTCACCACCGTCGGCGGCGCCCACGGCTGCAACGAGTTCGTCGCCCGCCGGCCCTGACCCCGCCGGCTAAATGACCATCGACCACTTCGACACGCCGGGGCAGATGCAGGCACTCGGCGATCGCCTCCGCAAGTAGCCGCAAGTAGGTACACCATGTTCCTCGCTACCGAATCGACGCACCGGATGCTCATCCGGCACGACCCCGACATCGGCCACCTCTACGTGCCGAACCAGGTTGCGCGCATTCCGAGTCCGCACGGCGGCTTCTATTTCCGCAGCAACAGCCTGGGCTTCCGCTCCGATCACGAATACGTCGCTTCATTTTCTGCCTCGGACCAGGGCCCCCGACCGCGGATCCTCTTTCTCGGCGACTCGTTCACGGCGGGCGACGGCGTCGACAACGATCAGCGGTTCAGCGACCGCGTTGGGGAACTGCTCGGCGCCGAGGTCTACAACTACGGGTTGTCGGGTTCAGGCACCGACCAGCAACTGCTGATCTTCGAAAAATTTGCCCGCGACGTGCAGGCTGACCTCGTCGTGCTTTGCCTGCAAGTCGAGAACATGGACCGCATCCAGCTCGGTTTTCGCCCGGCGCTCGACCGTGTCAGCCGACAGAAAGTGCTGGTGCCAAAACCGTACTTCACCCTGGAACGCGGGGAGTTGCGGCGGCACCACGATCCCGTGCCGCGCGATCGGCCGGCGGCGGCGACCGTCGATGCGACGTTGCCGTCAAGCGGCTCGACGCGCCACCGCGGCCTGATGGCCAAGGCGATCAACTTCTACCTCAAGGATCCGCGCCTGACCGACCTGCGCAACTTGAGCCGCAAGCACCTGAAGGGCGTGCGCTCGCTCGTGCTGCGGCAGACCCATTTTGACCCGTATCCGGACTATGCCCGCGACGATACGCCAGGTTTCCAGCTCATGCGGGCAATCGTGCAACGATTGCATGGCGCGATGGCGGGGCGGCCACTGCTGATCCTGCCGTTGCCCAATGCGTACTATCTCACGCATGGGCTGCAACCACGCTTTCAATCACAACTTGCGACACTCGCGCGCCCGGCGGCGGGGCTGCACGTCGGCGACGTGACGACGTTCCTGTTGCGCCAGCCGGGCGCCGAACGCAAGCGCATGCAATTGCACGACGGGCACTACTCGATCCATGGTCACGCCGTCGTTGCGGAGCAGACGGTCCAGGAACTTCGACGCTTGGGTCTCGCCCCGGCGCCGCCGCGGGCTCCATCGGTGCGCACGCGGCAGCGGCCGACCGGCACGTGGGTGCTGGGGCTGTCGTGCCTGTACCACAACTCGGCGGCGGCGCTGGTCCAGGACGGCCGGCTCGTCGCGGCGGCGGAGGAGGAGCGCTTCACGCGGGTCAAGAACGACCGTCGGCTGCCGGCCCAGGCGATCAATTTCTGCTTGGAGCAGGCGGGTTTGCAGCCAGGGGACCTGGCGGCGGTGGTGTATTACGACAACGCCTATCTGACCTTTGAACGGCTGCTGCACACGCTGGCGGCGAGCGGCGCGCGGTCGCAGGACGCCTGGTCGCGCATCTTGCCGTCGTGGCTGGACTTCAAGCTGCGCATCCCGCAGCTGGTGCGCAAACACCTGCACTACGACGGGCCGCTGCTGCAGGAGACGCACCATCGTTCACATGCAGCGAGTGCCTTTCTACCTTCGCCGTTTGACCGGGCGGCGATTCTCACCGTCGACGGCGTCGGCGAGTGGGCGACAGCGGCGATCGGCCGTGGTCAAGGCAAGCACGTGGAGCTGCTGCGGGAGATGCAGTTCCCGCATTCGCTCGGACTCTTGTATTCGGCATTCACGCAGTTCACGGGCTTCAAGGTCAACAGCGGCGAGTACAAGATGATGGGCTTGGCGCCCTACGGCGAGCCGCGCTATGTCCAGGACATCTATGACCATCTGCTGCAGGTGCACGAGGACGGCTCGCTGCGGTTGAACCTCGAATACTTTGCGTTCCTGACCGAACCGCAGATGACCTCACCCAAGTTCGCCCAATTGTTCGGCGGTCCGGCGCGCAAGCCCGACGGCTGGATCACCCGGCGCGAGATGGACCTGGCGCGCAGCGTGCAAGTGGTGACCGAGGACGTGCTGCTGAAGATGGCGCGCCATGCCCATGCTCTGACCGGGGAAAAGAAACTGGCGATGTCAGGCGGCGTCGCACTCAATTGCGTGGCCAATGGTCGCATCCTGCGCGAGGGTCCGTTCGAGGATTTGTGGATCCAGCCGGCGGCGGGCGATGCCGGCAGTGCGCTCGGTGCCGCCCTCGACGTGAGTTTGAACTGGTCAGGTCAAGAGCGGCCGGCGCCGACCGGGGACCGGCCGCCGCAGCGCGGATCTTGCTGGGGGCCGGAATTCAGCGACGGTGAGATTCAGGCATTTCTCGATACGTACGGCTATCCCTACGAGACCTTGGCGCCGGATGCGCGCAATCAGCAACTGGCCAGCCTGCTGGCGCAAGGTAAGGTCGTCGGTCATTTCGCCGGGCGGCTCGAATTCGGGCCGCGGGCCCTGGGCTCGCGCTCGATCCTGGGCGATGCGCGCAACGAGGAAACGCAGGCGGTGTTGAACCTCAAGATCAAATACCGCGAATCGTTCCGTCCCTTTGCGCCCGTCGTGCTGGCCGACCGCGTGAGCGACTATTTCGAACTCGACCGCGAAAGTCCGTACATGTTGTTGGTCGCGCCCGTGCGAAAGGAGCGCTGCCTGCCGCTCGGCGACGTCACCGGCGAGGACTTGACGGCGATCGTGCGCCAGCCGCGCAGCGATCTGCCCGCGATCACACACATCGACTACTCGGCGCGCATCCAGACGATCGTGCGCGAGGATCAGCCAGCGTACTACGACGTTCTCAAAGCCTTCGAGCAGCAGACGGGCTGCGGCGTGCTCGTCAACACCTCGTTCAACGTGCGCGGCGAGCCGATCGTGTGCACCCCGTTCGACGCGTATCGGTGTTTCATGCGAACGGAAATGGACGTGCTCGCGCTCGGCAACCAACTGCTGGTCAAGGCCGGGCAGCCGCCGTGGCCGGAGGAGAAGGGGCACGTCGAGAAGAGCGAGGACGTGCCGGATGCCGAGACGGTGCGCGCCGATCAGAAGCTGCGCGCGCTGTTCAATCAGGTGTTCCTGCCGGCGCTGGCGAAGCTGCAGGGCGACCTGCGCTGCCGCCTGGAGGGCCAGGCCGGCGATTCGAACTGGCAGGTCCACCAGCCGCCCGCCAACCTCCGGGACGTGTTCGAGATTCCGGCGGCCTTGCAAGCGATGGACCTCGACCCGAGGGCGATGACGACGGCGCTGGTGCGGCAGTGGCAGCCGGGGCCGGCGACCGAAGCGCTGCGGCCCGTCGTCGAGGCGCTGCTGGCGCTGGCGCGCGCCAGACCGCTGGCGGAACGGGCGGACGAGAAGGTGCCGGACAGTGTTTATGTGATGTTCTGATGGCGCCCGAGTGAACAAACTGCCACCGATCGCCTGACTGTGGCAATGCAAGCCACGCCGCACGCGGTGCTGGCTGGCGGTGGCGTGGGTGACTCGACGAGGCCCGACGTCACGGCCAGCGCAACGGGTGACGCAGCCCGTCGATGACCTCGAACGCCTCGTCTGCCGCATAGGTGTGTGCGCCGCCCAGACCCGGTTGCCACGTCGGCTCCAGGCGGCCGATGGGCCGTTCGCGGTACTGGTCCGGGGTCAGCGTCTCGATCGCGCGGAAGGCGACCGCGGCGCCATAGCCCGCCGCACAGTCTTGGGCCGGCCGGATCAACGCACCGCCAGAGCGGACGATCCGCCCTGCCGGACGCGCACAGCGGACATCCGAGACGATGGGATTGGCCGGATGCGCCTGCCACGGTCCCAGCAGCGTGTCCGCGTAGTACAAGTTCAACTCATCCCACGTCGACCCGTGCGGATGCGAGACGTTGCTGAACAGCCACCAACGGCCTTCGTGCTGCAAGAGAGTGCTGTCGACGGCGTGCAGACCTTGCAGCAGCACCGCCTCGCGTCGCCAACGCGTGGGGAACGGGTCGGCGCGGTACAGCACGATGTTGTCCGTCGCGCACGATTCCGGCACGAGCCAGACGTGCCCGTCGTGCTCGAACACGAAGGGATAGGACAAGTGGACGGGTTCTTCCAGCACCACCTCGCGCGGCCCCATGCGGCCGTCGGCCGAGAGAGGCGCCCAGGCGATGACGCCCTTTTCGGCAAACGGTTGCTCCTCGAAGAACAAGTGCGATACCCCGTCGCGCCGCAGCAGGAACGGATCCGCCCACAGCCGGTCGCGTGGCGGCACCAGCGGCCGGAATCCGGAGGCGTCCTGCCACACCGGCCGCGCCGGATCGCGCGTCCGGATGCCCAGTAGCCATTGCGTGTGTGTTGTCTTGTGCCGCAGCCTGTTGCCGCCGACGCGCCTCGCCAGTCCCAGGGCGAACCGCGCCAGTTCTGCTGCCGGCGTGGGTGCGTGGCCTTGCGGCGGCAACGGCTCCACGGGTGCCATCGCGTCCAAGGCCGGCCAGCCGCCGCGTTCGAACGCCTGCACGCACCGCAGAACCAGGGCCGCGAGGCGCCAGGCCAACGCCACCCGCGTCCGCCACAGCGACGAAAGGTCGAGCCCGCAGACGCCCAGGGGCCGCAGCGTCTCGCCTTCGGCGGTTCGCACCTGCAGGTTCGCTGTCACACACTCCAGCCGGCGCGCAAAGGCCGTTTCGACCCGCAGATCACCTGCGGCAAAATTCCACGTCCACACGCCCAATCGCGCCTGCAGGTGTGACGGGGCAGGGGTATCGGCCAGCCAGAGAATGGCATCGAGATCGAGCGGCAGAGGGGTGTCAAGCAGAACCTCGCTCGGCGTCTGCGTCTGCAACGCAAAGGCATCGTCGGCGCGCGTGAACACGCGCTCGTCGAGCGCTCGATACAGCCCGAACAGCCCCCGGGCCGGTTCCGGCTCTGGCACGCTGCGCACGGCCACCACGCGAGTGCCCAAGGACGGCAAAAGCTCCTGCAGCCAGCGGGGCCACTGGCCAGCGGGCACGATCAGCGCGAGGCGGAGCAGGGGTGCTGCAGGCATGGGTCACCTCGATTGGAACGGGAGCATGAGGCGAGGCTGATCGCGCTACGACCGGGCGACGTAGGCGTGCCAGGGCCGGACCGCGAGATCGTCGACGCCGAGCCGGGCGATCGCCTGGACCAGGCGGCGGGCCAGCCACAGGTCGGTGATCAGCGGGATCTCGAGGTCGACCGCCTGGCGTCGGATCCGGAAGCCGTCGGGGCGCCCGCGGGCGTCGTACTCGCGCGGCACGTTGATCACCAGATCGATCACCCCGGTCCGCAGGACCTCGACCGCGTCGCGGAGGTCACCGCCGGCCTCCTTGTCGAGGAGCTCGCAGGCGATGCCCTCGGCCAGCAGGATGTCGCCCGTGCCGGCGGTGGCGTAGAGCGTGAGCCCGAGCCCTCGCAGCAGCCGGGCCTCGTCGGCGAAGCGGTACTTGTCGCCGACCGGTCCCAGCGACAGCAGCACGCCCCGGCGCGGGACCCGGAAGCCGGTCGCGAGCATGGCCTTGAGCAGGGCCTCGTCGCTGTCGTCGCCGAAGCACGCGACCTCGCCGGTCGAGGCCATCTCGATGCCGAGCACCGGATCGGCGCCCGCCAGCCGGCGGAACGAGAACATCGGCGCCTTGACCGCGACGTACTCGAGCTCGGCGGGGTTGGGCATGCGACCCGGGCTGCGGCCCGCGCCCAGCATCAGCCGGGTCGCCTCGCGGATGAAGTTGGCGCCGAGCACCTTGGACACGAACGGGAAGGTGCGCGACGCGCGCAGGTTACACTCGATGACCTTGAGCCGGTTGTGGCGGGCCAGCAGCTGGAGGTTGAACGGCCCGGTGACGTCAAGGGCGCGGGCGAGCTGGGCACCGACCCGTCGGACCTCGCGGATGGTCTGGGCGTACAGCCGCTGGGGCGGCAGGATCAGGGTGGCGTCGCCCGAGTGGACCCCGGCGTCCTCGATGTGCTCGGATACCGCCCACAGCACGATCTCGCCATGGTCGGCGACCGCGTCGAGCTCGATCTCTCTCGCGTGCCGCTCGAAGCGCGACACCACCACCGGGTGGGCCGGCGAGACGTCGGTGGCGCGGGCCAGGTAGTCGCGCAGCTCGGCGCTGCCGTGGGCCACCCGCATCGCCGCGCCCGACAGCACGTACGACGGCCGCACCACGACCGGGAAGCCGCCGAGTTCGGCGACCAGCGGTGCGAGATCGTCGACGGCGGTCGCCACCGCCCAGCGCGGCTGGTCGATGTCGAGCTGGTCGCACAGCGCCGAGAACTTGCCGCGATCCTCGGCCAGGTCGATCGAGCCGGCGCCGGTGCCGAGGATCGGCACGCCCAGGCGCGCGAGCTCGAGGGCGAGGCTGTTGGGGGTCTGGCCGCCCATCGACACGATCACGCCCTCAGGCCGCAGGTGGTCGCAGAGCTCGAGCACCGTCTCGACCGAGATCTCGTCGAAGATCAGCCGATCGCAGGTGTCATAGTCGGTCGACACCGTCTCGGGGTTGCTGTTGAGGACGAGGGTCTCGAAGCCGAGCTCACGGGCGGCCAGCGCGGCGTTGACGCAGCACCAGTCGAACTCGACGCTCGAACCAATCCGGTAGCAGCCCGAGCCCAGGACCAGCACCGACCTGCGCCCGCTGGCGGCGACGTCGTTTCCGTCGGCGGCGTGGGTCAGGTACAGGTAGTTGGTCTCGGCCGGGTACTCGGCGGCCAGGGTGTCGATCTGGGCCAGGCCGGGGCGGACGCCGAGGGCGTGGCGGCGGGTGCGGATCGTGTCCTCGCCGACGCCGAGCCGGTCGGCGATCGCGCGGTCGGAGAACCCGGCCCGCTTGAGCGTGACCAGCGGGCCGCGGTCGAGCACGGCGGCGCCGCCGGTGAGCTCGGCGAGCCCGCGGTCGAGGTCGACGACCTCGGCGATCTCGGCCACGAAGAAGCGGTCGATGGCGGTCAGCGCGGCGATCTCGTCGACGGTGCGGCCGCCGGCCAGGGCCTGGGCCACCGCGAAGATCCGGCGCGGGGTCGGGTTCGCCAGCTCGGCGTCGAGGTCGGCGAACGTGAAGGCGCGCGGATCGAGGCCGGTCACGCCGAGCTCGAGCATGCGCAGCGCCTTCTGCAGGGCCTCGCCGAAGCTGCGGCCGATCGCCATCACCTCGCCGACCGACTTCATCTCCGGGCCCAGGCGGGGATCGACGCCCGGGAACTTGTCGAGGTCCCAGCGCGGCACCTTGCACACCACGTAGTCGAGCGCGGGCTCGAAGAACGCGCTGGTGCAGCGGGTGATCGCGTTGGTCAGTTCGGGCAGGGTGGCGCCGAGCGCGATCTTGGCGGCGACGTAGGCCAGCGGGTAGCCGGTGGCCTTGGACGCCAGCGCCGACGACCGCGACAGCCGCGGATTGACTTCGATCACCCGGTAGTCGGACGTGCGGGGGTCGAGGGCGTACTGGATGTTGCACTCGCCGACGATGCCGAGGTGGCGGATGGTCCGGATCGCGAGGTCGCGCAGCAACTGGTAGTCGTCGTCGTCGAGGGTCTGCGAGGGCGCGACCACGATCGACTCGCCGGTGTGGATGCCCATCGGGTCGACGTTCTCGAGGTTGCAGACCGTGATGCAGTTGTCGGCGCCGTCGCGCACGACCTCGTACTCGAGCTCCTTCCAGCCGCTCAGGCACTCCTCGACCAGGACCTGGGCGGTGCCGGCGAACGCGCGGTCGACCGCGGCGGCCAGGCTGTCCGGGTCGCGGACGATGGCCGAGCCCTTGCCTCCGAGCGCGAACGCGGCGCGCAGGATGACGGGTAACCCGAGCTCGTGGGCGGCGGCGATCGCGGCCGCCGGATCATGGCAGGCCCGGCTGCGCGCGACCTTGACCCCGATCGCCGCGAGGGCCTGGTTGAACAGCTGGCGATCCTCGCTGGTCCGGATCGCCGCGATCGAGGTGCCCAGGACCGCCACGCCGTGGCGGGCGAGGATCCCGGCGGCGTCGAGCGCGAGGCCACAGTTGAGCGCGGTCTGGCCGCCGAAGCCGAGCAGGATCGAGTCGATGCGCTCGGCGACGATCACCCGCTCGACGAAGCCGGGCTCGACCGGCAACAGGTAGACCGCGTCGGCCAGCTCGTGCGAGGTCTGGATGGTGGCGATGTTGGGGTTGATGAGGACCGTGTAGACCCCGGCCTCCTTGAGCGCCTTGAGCGCCTGCGACCCGGCGTAGTCGAACTCGCCGGCCTGACCGATCTGCAACGCGCCGGACCCGAGCACCAGCGTGCGCCGAGCTGGCGCGGTCACCTGGCCCTCGTGGTCCGGCTGGCGCCGACCAGGTCCATGAACTCGTCGAACAGATAGCCGGTGTCGCGTGGGCCGGGCGCGGCCTCGGGGTGGAACTGAACCGCGCGCACCGGCCGGCTGCGATGGCGGATGCCCTCGTTGCTGCCGTCGTTGAGGTTGGTGAACCACGGCTCCCAGTCGGCGGGCAGCGTCGAGGAGTCGACCGCGTAGCCGTGGTTCTGGCTGGTCATGAACGCGCGCCGGGTGGTCGCCTCCATCACCGGCTGGTTGTGCGAGCGGTGGCCGTAGGGCAGCTTGTAGGTGCGGGCGCCCGCGGCCCGGGCCAGGAGCTGGTGGCCCAAGCAGATGCCGAAAATCGGCAGGCCGCGGGCAAGCACCGGCCGCAGGCGCTCGACCAGCGGGGTCAGGTCCGCCGGATCGCCGGGGCCGTTGGTCAGCACCACGCCGTCGACGTCGTCGAGCAGGGGCTCCCACGCCGCGAAGAACGGCGCGCGGTCGACCGACGCGCCCCGGGTCCGCAGCGCGCTCAGGATGCTGGCCTTGGCGCCGGTGTCGATCATCAGCAGGCGGGCCCCGCCGCTGGCGCCGGCGTGGTGGGTGATCGTGGGTTCGGCGACCAGCGCGGCGACCCCGGTCCGCTCGACCTCCTCGGCGCCGTCGGCGGCGGCCAGCCCGGGCGCGGTCGCTAGCCAGCCGTCCATGGTGCCGTGGGCCCGCAGCCGGCGGGTCAAGGCGCGGGTGTCGATGCCGGCCAGCGCCGGCACGCCCTCGGCCTCGAGCCAGGCGGCCAGCGAGCGGACCGCGCGATGGTGGCTGGGGCTGGCGGCGT
Source organism: Myxococcales bacterium (assembly GCA_043775605.1). Lineage (GTDB taxonomy): Bacteria > Myxococcota_A > Polyangia > Haliangiales > Haliangiaceae > UBA2376. Next base: position 11,690 of record JAYVSF010000319.1, on the reverse strand, counting down.
GGCGGGTCACGACCAGGCCCTGGACCTGGATGCGGCCGGATTCGAAGCCGCGGGCCGGGACGCCGTAGTTGCCTTGCAGCGGATAGGTCAGGACCAGGATCTGGCCGCGGTAGGACGGATCGGTGAGGGTCTCGACGTAGCCGGTCAGGCCGGTGTTGAACACCACCTCGCCGCGCACCGCTCGCGTGGCGCCGAAGCCGACCCCGGCGAAGCTGGTGCCGTCGGCGAGGGTCAGGTGGCGGGCCAGCGCCGGGCCGCGCTCGATCACGCCTTCCTCGTCCGGGACTCCAGGCATCACAGTACAGGCTCCTAGAACTGCCGCTCGTAGCGGGCACGGTCGGGTGGCGGCGGCAGGTCGTCCCAGTACGACGGCCGGCGGTTCTTGCGCTGCAAGGCGTCGCGGCCGACCAGGCGCATCACCAGGCCCATGGGCGTGATCACCAGGAAGAAGAACGCGGTCACCAGCACCCGGCTCACCACGTTGCCCATGACGAACGCGATCGCCATCCACGGTAGGTAGACCACCATCGCCGCCCGGGTCCCGCTCAGGCCGAGCAGGCCCGCGACCCCACCGACGCTGGCGAAGACCAGCGCCACCGTCGGTCGGTGCCACCAGAAATAGGCGAGCGCGGCCAGGAGGCCGAAGCCCACGATCATCGCGATCCCGAACGTGCGCAGCTCGCGGCGATCGGGCTTCCAGTTGATCTCGACCAGGGCCATGGCGCCTCAGAACAGGGTGTAGATGAACGGCGCCGCGCCGGTGCCGCCGGCGATCACCAGGAAGATCAGCAGCGCGAGCACGATCAGGATCGGCGCCAGCCAGTAGGCCTTGTGGCTGACCATGAACAGCCAGAACTCGCGGGCGAGGCTCGTGCGTCTTGCCATGGTGTCCTCGGAGGTCAGTCGAGATCGAACGCGGCGCGGTACTCGGCCGCGCCGGCCATGGGCGGCTGGGCGTCCTTGAGCAGGAGGCAGTCCTCGAGCACCAGCGCGTCCATGTCGGTGAACATGAAGCAGCGGTAGGCGTCAGCCGGGGTGTTGACGATCGGCTCGCCGCGGATGTTGAACGAGGTGTTGACGATGACCCCGTAGCCGGTGCGCGCCTTGAAGGCCGAGATGATCTTGTGGTAGCGCGGCGACCGCGCGGCGCTGACGGTCTGGACCCGGGCCGAGTAGTCGATGTGGGTCACCGCCGGGATGTCGGAGCGCGGGATGTTGAGCTTGTCGATGCCGAACAGGGCCTGCTGCTCGGCGGTCATGGTCTTGCGGCGGTCGGCGCGGACCGGCGCCACCAGCAGCATGTACGGGCTGGGCTGGTCGAGCTCGAAGTAGGCCGCGACGTCCTCCTCGAGCACGCTGGGCGCGAACGGCCGGAACGACTCGCGGAACTTGACCTTGAGGTTCATCGTCGCCTGCATCGCGGTGTTGCGTGCGTCACCGAGGATGCTGCGGTTGCCCAGCGCGCGCGGCCCAAACTCCATCCGGCCCTGGACGTGGCCGACCACCTTGCCGGCGTCGAGCAGCGCGGCGAGCTCGTCGCACAGCGCCGCCTCGTCGTCGAACCGGCGGTAGCGGGCGCCGATCGAGTCGAGGTAGGCCACGACCTCGTCGGTGGTCGCGCGTGGCCCGAGCTGCGAGCCCTTGATGCTGTCGGCGGGATCCGGGGTGCGCGGCTCGCCGAGGATGTGGTGCCAGACGATCAGCGCCGCGCCGAGCGCGCCCCCGGCGTCACCGGCGGCCGGCTGGATCCAAAGGTGCTCGAACGGGCCCTCGCGCAGGACGCGGCCATTGCCCACGCAGTTGAGCGCGACCCCACCGGCCAGGCACAGGTTGGGCAGCTTGGTCACCTTGTGGACGTGGCGCGCGACCCGGAGCATGACCTCCTCGCACACCACCTGGACGCTGGCCGCCAGGTCCATCTCGCGCTGGGTCAGCTTGGCCTCGGGCTTGCGCGGCGGGCCGCCGAACAGGTCGTGGAACTTCGACGACGTCATGGTCAGGCCGGCGCAGTAGTCGAAGTAGCGCTGGTCGAGCCAGAACGAGCCGTCGTCCTTGAGGTCGATGATGTGCTTCCAGAACAGGTCGACGTAGCGAGGTTCGCCGTAGGGCGCGAGGCCCATGACCTTGTACTCACCGGTGTTCACCCGGAACCCCGTGTAGTAAGTCACCGCGCTGTACAGCAGGCCGAGCGAGTGCGGGAAGCGCACCTCCTGCTTGAGCTCGACCCGGTTGCCGCGGCCGACGCCCCAGCTCGCGGTCGACCACTCGCCGACGCCGTCGAGGGTGATCACCGCCGCCTCCTCGAACGGCGACGGCAGGAAGGCGCTGGCGGCGTGGGCCTCGTGGTGGCCGGTGAAGTAGATCGGCCCGCGGTAGTCCCCGCCCAGGCCGCGATCGATCTCGCGCGGCAAGAACAACTTCTGGCGCACCCACAGCGGCAGCGCCTTCATGAACGAGCGCAGGCCGCGCGGCGCGTAGCCCAGGTAGGTCCGGAGCAGGCGCTCGAACTTGAGCAGCGGCTTGTCGTAGAACGCGACGTGATCGAGCTGCGCCGCGGTCAGCCCCGCCTCGGCCAGGCAGTAGGCGATGGCCTTGGCCGGGAAGGCGTGATCGTGCTTGACCCGGCTGAAGCGCTCCTCCTGAGCGGCCGCCACGATCACGCCATCGCGCACGAGCGCCGCGGCGCTGTCGTGATAGAACGCGGAGATACCGAGGATCGTCGTCACGTCGAGTGCATCAGTGACCGGCGGCGGCCGAGAGGTTCAGATTCTGGCACATCCACGGCGCGATGGTCTCGGCCGCGAGGCGATGACCGTCGCGGTTCCAGTGACCCTTGCCGAGGTTGGGCCCGGCGAAGCCGTGGAGGTAGCGGTGGTCCTGGGCGGCGCGCGCAGCGAAGATCGGGGCGAGGGTCAGGGCGGTGATGCCCTCGCGCTGGGCCAGCTCGGCGAGGCGATGATCGGGGTAGAAGAGGTCGGGGGCGCCGAGCTCCTGGCGGAAGGCCTCGCGGACCGCCAGCTCGGGATGGACCTGGATGCCGTTGGACAGGGTGACCAGAAAGAAGCGCGCGTGATGGGCGTTCACCTCGTCGCGCACCTGGCGCACGAGCTGTTCGGTGACCTTCCACGCCTCGCGCCAGCTGTCGCTGCGCGGCTTGAGGTAGACCTCGTTGCGCAGGCCGGCCTCGCCCTTGGCGGCATCGAGGTCCTCGCCGCACGCGCCGATCCGGCCGCACATGCCGAGGTTGATCCGGACCTGGTTGGCGAGCTGGAGCACCCGCGAGTGGCGGATCATCCACAGCATCGCCCGGCCGCCCGTGCCGAGCGAATGGGCCCGGGTCGAGTCGAGCACGAGGTGATCACCCTCGAACGTGAAGAACGGTGACGCTACCGCGCCGAGCGCCGGGTGGTTGTCGGCGATGTCGTTGCCGGTCAGGACCGCCAGCACCACGGCGTCAGGCCGGTAGGCCCAGACCCGCCGCTGCAAGAGGAGCAGCTCCGCCGCGGTCGTGTAGCCGCTGACGCCGAAGTTCATCACCTCCACGTGCTGACCGGCGAGCGCGGCGCAGTGGCCGAGCAGGTCGCCGAGCACCGCGACGTAGCCGTCGGCGCGCGCGACCTGCAGCGCCTCGGTGAACGAGTCGCCGAGCACCGCGATCCGGAAGGTGGCCGGGGGCTTGGCCTGGGCATGGTCGACGTCGCGGAAGCCGGCGCGGTTGATGTGGACATACGACCGGCCCTCGTTGACGAACCAGCCCTCGGCTCCGGGGATGAGGACCATGCCGTAGGTGCCGTCGGGTCGGTGGAACACCGGCCGGCCGACCCCGGCGAGGCGCAGGCCGCACTCGGCCAGCACCAGCGAGATCAGGGTGCCGATCGAGATCGCGAGCAGCTTCTGGCGGACGCGACGCAGGCGGGACGGCGGGGATGGGGCGGCGGTCACCGGAGGCCATCCTAGCGCAATCTGGACCATCGGCTCATCGGTGGACGTCCGCGCCCGTGCCACACTGCGCCGTCGATCATGCGGTCGCTGCGCGAGAACCTGGTGTGGGCGTTCGCCGGCAACGTCGTGTTCTCGATGTGCCAGTGGCTGGTGCTGATCGCGGTCACCAAGCTGGGCTCGGCGTCGGCGGCCGGCGACTGGAGCCTGGGCCTCGCGATCACCGGGCCGATCTTCGTGTTCGCGGCGTTCAAGCTGCGCGTGGTCCAGACCACCGATGCCCGCCAGGAGTACGGGTGGGCCGACTACGCCGCGACCCGGACCCTCGGCGTCGCCGGGGCGATGCTGGCGACGGTCCTGGTCGTGGTGATCGCCTACCGCGATCGGACCGCGCCGATCATCCTGCTGGCCGCGCTGGCCAAGTTGTTCGACGCGATCTCCGAGCTGGCCTACGGCGAGCAGCAGCGCCACGAGCGGCTCGACGTGATCGCACGCTCGCAGATGCGGCGCGGGTTGTCGAGCGCCGCCGGGTCGAGCCTGGCCATGTGGGCGTCCCGCGACGTCGCGGCGACCTCGGCGGCGACGGCCTTGATCTACGGGGCCTGGATGCTGTGGGACCTGCGCCAGGTGCGCGCCCTGGTGCCCGAGCGGCGGCTCGCGCCCCGCTGGGACTGGCCCCGGCTGCGGCCCCTGCTGGTCATGGTAGTCCCGCTCGGCCTGGTCGGAGCGATCGGCTCGCTGCAGGGCAACATCCCCCGCTACTTCCTCGACGGCTACGTCGGCCGCACCGAGCTCGGGGTGTGGGCCGCGGTGTCGTACCTGCTGGTGTTCGGCAACCTCGCCGTCGGCGCGGTCGCCAACGCCGCGGTGGCCCGCCTGGCGCGCTACGCCGCCGATGAGGACTGGCGCGCCTACCTGCGCTTGCTTGGCCGCCTGCTGGCGATCGGCATGAGTATCGGCGTGGCCACCGTGGTCGGCTGCGTGGTGCTCGGGCAGCCGGCGCTGCGCCTGCTGTACTCGCCGGAGGTCGCCGCCCACGCCGACATCTTGACGCTGCTGGCGATCGCCGCCGGGCTGCTCTACTCGTACCTGTTCCTCGGCACCGCGATGGACGGGCTGCGCAGCTACCGGATCCAGCCGTGGATCCACATCACGACCGCGACGGTGATCGCGGGCTCGTGCGCGGTGCTGGTCCCGCGCCACGGGCCGCGCGGCGCGGCCTGGGCCATGGTAATCGGCTACTCGGTCGAGAGTGTGTTCTATGCGGTGGCGGTGACGACCGTCGTCCGTCGGCGGATCCGGAGGTCCCGGGGATCCATGATAAAGAACCGGGATTCGCGATGACCTGCGATGGCTGTGACCCCGGCGCCGAGTTCGTCCGCACCATCCACGTCGTCGTCGGCTGAACGCCCGCGTCGAGCCCGGTCACCAACCATGTCCGCGAAGGCACTTTCCGCGAAGACCTCATGACCCACCGCGATATCACCAGCCGCCTGACCTGCCCGACCCACGCGACCCCGCTCGCGATCCCCGCCGCGATGGCCGACGCCAGCGTGCCCTGGCCCGCGGGTGAGCTGACCTGCGCCAGCGGCTGCCGGTTTCCCGTCGAGGGCGGCATCCCGCGCTTCACCCAGCGCGATCACTACGCCAACGCGTTCGGCCTGCAGTGGCGGCGCTACCAGAAGACCCAGCTCGACTCCTACACCGGCGCGTCGATCTCGAAGACCCGGCTCGAGCGCTGCCTGGGCGCGCCGCTCGCGTCCCTGGCCGGCAAGACCGTGCTCGAGTGCGGCGCCGGCGCCGGCCGGTTCACCGAGTGGCTGGTCGACGCGGCCGGCACGCTGGTGTCGCTCGATCTGTCGAGCGCCGTCGACGCCAACCTCAAGAACTGCGCGGGCAAGCGGCCGTACCTCCTGGTCCAGGCCGACATGAACCGCACGCCGTTGCCGAAGAAGTTCTTCGACGTGGTGTTCTGCCTCGGCGTCCTCCAGCACACGCCGTCGCCCGAGGCGTCGATCGCCAGCCTGGCCGATCACGTCAAGCCCGACGGCCTCCTGGTCATCGATCACTACGTCACCCGGCCCGGCTTCGGCTCGGCCGGTCAGTACCTCACCGTCGGCTTCCCGCTGCGCGAGGTGTTGAAGCGCCTCGATCCCGAGACCGGGCTCAAAGCGACGATCGCGATCACCGCGATCTGCGATCCGATCCGCAAGCGCACCAGCCGGTACCCGACCCTCGATCTGCTGGCGTCGCGGGTGCTGCCGACCGCCTGCTACTACGGCGTGTTCCCGGAGCTGCCCGAGCATATCGTCCGCGAGTGGAACGAGCTCGACACCCACGACGGCCTCACCGACTGGTACAAGCACCGCCGGTCGCCGGCGCAGATCGAGCGCTACCTGCAGTCGCTCGGCCTGCGCATGGAGCTGTGCGCGCGCGGCGGCAACGGCGTCGAGGCCCGCGCCCGCCGACCGAAGGCGTAGCCAGCACCTCACAGGGTTGCCAAGAATCACCCCTGTGTCATCGATCGATCGTGCCGGCACCGGAGTGCCGGTCCGATCTCGACATCAACCCCGGCCCGAGCTCCGCTCGGAGCCTCAAGGGGAGCATGACTCGGGACCCGGGCCGGGTCGGGCCGGGCGACCGGCCGGGCGCGCGCTCCGCCTCGTACCCGCCGGGCGCTTGACCGTCCCGGACCGCTTGGTTACGGTGCTGCGAGCGTCGCTCGTCGACGACACCGACCCGAAGGCCCCGATGACTCCCGAAGCCCAGCTCCAGGCCGCGTTCGTCGAAGCTCTCGGCCTGCCCTCCGGCTTCGACGTCACGGCCGCGGCCTACCGGGTCACGCGCGAATGGGACTCGGTCGCCCACATGCAGCTCATCGCCGCGATCGAGCTGGCGTTCGACATCATGCTCGACACCGACGAGGTGATCGGCATGTCCAGCTACCAGCGGGCCCGCGAGATCGTCGGCAAGCATGGCGTGGCGCTCTAGCGATCGGCCGCTGGCCGGGCAGACCGCGCTGGTCACCGGCGCCAGCCGCGGGCTCGGCCTGGCGGTGGCCCACACCCTGGCGGCCCACGGCGCCGCGGTCGCGCTCGGCGGCCACCGGGATCCCGCGGCGCTGACGGCGCTGGCCGCGGCGCTGGCCGCCGAGCACGGCGTCGAGACCCTCGCGATCGCCGGCGATGTCGCCGATCCGGTGGCGGTCGCGGCCGGCTACCAGACCATCTTCCGGGCCTGGAAGCGGCTCGACATCCTGGTCAACAACGCCGGCGTCCTCGAGGAGGGCCTGCTGGCGATGACCACGCCGGCCCAGATCGATCACGTCCTCGCCGTCAACACCAAGGGCACGCTCTACCACCTGCAGGCCGCGGCCCGGCTGATGACCCGGCGCAAGGCCGGCGCGATCGTCAACGTCACCTCGATCATGGCGACCCAGGGCACGACCGGCGTGACCGCGTACGCGGCCAGCAAGGCGGCGGTGATCGGCCTGACGGTGGCGGCGGCGCGCGAGCTGGCGCCAGTCGGCATCCGGGTCAACGCGATCGCGCCCGGGTTCGTCGACACCGAGCTGACGGCGACGGTGACGGCCGAGGTCCGGGCCCAGCGGCTCGGCCAGGTCGCGCTGGGCCGGGTCGGCACGCCCGACGACGTCGCCCGGGTCGTGCTGTTCCTGGTGTCGGACCAGGCCGCGTACGTCACCGGCCAGGTGCTGGCGGTCGACGGCGGGATGAGGATCGCGTGAACCCGGCGGACACCGCCGCGGCGCTCCTGTCCGGTCCACCGGCCAAGGTCGCGTTGATCGATGCGGCGACCGGCGCGCGGGTGACCTACGGCGAGCTGGCGGCGCGGGTCGCGCAGGAGGCGGCGAGCCTGGCCGCGGAGGTCCGCGGGTTCGGCGGCGGGCCGGCGTTCGTGTTCGCGTCGAACGACGTGCCGACGGTCGTGGCCCTGCTGGCCGGATTCGCGGCCGGGGTGCCGGTCGCGCTATTCGATCCGCGGCTGGCGGACGACGCGATGGCCGAGCTGCGAAGGCGGTATCGACCGGGCGCGGTGCGCGGGACGAGGACCCCGGCGGCGCCGATGGGCGGCGGGCCGAATCCGAGTCCGGGGCCGAATCCGAGTCCGAGTCCGAGTCCGATTCCGAGTCCGAGTCCGAGTCCGAGTCCGAACCCGAGCCCGGAGCTGGGGCTGTTGCTGTCGACGTCGGGGTCGACCGGCAGTCCGAAGCTGGTGCGGCTGAGCCGGACGGCGGTGGTGGCCAACGCGCGGGCGATCGCGGCGGTGCTGGCGATCGGGCCCGACGACGTCGCGCCGACCAGCCTGCCGCTGCACTACTCGTACGGCCTGTCGGTCCTGACCAGCCACCTCGCGGTCGGCGCCACCGTCCTGCTCACCAACGACGGCCTGCTCACCGAGGCGTTCTGGACCGCGTGCCGCGCCCACCTGATCACGTCGCTGGCCGGGGTCCCGTACTCGTACCTGATGCTGCGCCGCATCGAGCTCGCCCGGGTCGCGCCCCCGACGTTGCGCACGTTCACCCAGGCCGGCGGCCGTCTCGACGCCGCGCTGGTCCGCCAGTACCACGCCGTCGCCACCGCGCGCGGCGGCCGGCTCCACGTCATGTACGGCCAGACCGAGGCCACGGCGCGTATCGCGGTCCTGCCGCCGGCCGAGCTGCCGGCCCGGGCCGGCTCGGTCGGCCGCGCGATCCCCGGCGGCGACCTGACCATCGACGTCGACGGTCGGCCGGCCGAGGTCGGCGAGGTCGGCGAGGTGGTCTACCGCGGCGCCAACGTCATGATGGGCTACGCGCTCGAGCGCGCCGACCTCGCGCGCGGCGACGAGCTCGGCGGCGAGCTGCGGACCGGCGACCTCGGCTACCTCGACCCCGACGGGTATCTATGGATCACCGGCCGCTCGCGCCGGATCGCCAAGGTCTTCGGCCTCCGCCTCAACCTCGACGAGCTCGAGGATCTGGCCCGGTCCGCGGCCCCCGGCCTCGAGCTGGCCGCGCTCGGTGACGGCGATCGGGTCGTCGTCTTCGTGGTCGGCGCCGATCCGCCGCGGCTGCAGCTCGTGCGCCAGACCCTCGTCGCCCGGCTGGGCGTTCATCCCACTGGCATCGTCGTCACCGCGGTCGTGGCCTTGCCGCGTCTGGCCAGCGGCAAGATCGACTATCGTGGGCTCGAGGTCCCGTCGTGACCCAGGATCCGAGCACCGCCGGCGGGCCCAGCACCCCCGCCGACGAGCCGCCCCCGTCGCCCGCCGACGAGCTGCTCGCCGCCCCGCTGTACGGCCTCACCCAGGCTGACAAGGACGCGCGCCTGACCCGCGCGCTGACCGAGCTGACCCGCCACCACCGCGCCCACTGCCCGGCCTACCGCCGCATCACCGACGTCCTCGGCGGCGGCGACCGCAGCTACGCCCGGATCGCCGACGTGCCGTGGTTGCCGGTCGGCCTGTTCAAGAGCCACAAGCTGGCCTCGGTCCCCGACGACGAGATCACCACCACCCTGGCCTCGAGCGGCACCACCGGCCAGCGCCCGAGCCGCATCCACCTCGACCGCCACGCCGCCGCCCGCCAGAGCCGCGCCCTGGCCCGGATCATGAGCGACCTGCTCGGCCCGCGCCGGCTGCCGATGATCATCGTCGACAGCCGCGCCGTGCTCGACGATCGCACCGCGTTCTCGGCCCGCGGCGCCGGCGTGCTCGGGATGATGACCTTCGGCAGCCAGCCGCTGTTCGCGCTCGATCGCGAGCTCAACCTCGACCTGCCCGCGGTCGAGCAGTTCCTGGTCCGCCACGGCGGCGGCCCGTTTCTGATCTTCGGCTTCACCTACATGGTGTGGCGGTACTTCTACCAGCCGCTGATCACCCGCGGCCTCGATCTCTCGCGCGGCGTGCTGGTCCACTCCGGCGGCTGGAAGAAGCTGGTCGAGCAGTCGGTCGACAACCCGACGTTCAAGGCTCGGCTCGCCGCCGCCACCGGCCTCGCGCGCATCCACAACTTCTACGGCATGGTCGAGCAGATCGGCTCGGTGTTCGTCGAGGGCGAGGACGGCCTCTTGTACCCGCCGGCCTTCGCCGACGTCGTGATCCGCGACCCGATGACCTTCGAGGAGCTGCCGACCGGCCAGGCCGGCGTGGTCCAGACCGTGAGCGCGCTGCCGACCAGCTACCCGGGCCACTCGCTGCTCACCGAGGACCTCGGCGTGGTCGTGCAGGTCGACGGCGGCGTCGGCGGCCGGCTGGGCAAGGCCATCCGCATCATCGGTCGGGCCCCGCGCGCCGAGCTGCGCGGCTGCAGCGACACCCACGCCGCCGAGGTCGACGCGTGATCGTCCGCGGGCGGGTGCCAGCGGTCGGCGACCAGCCGCTGGCCGAGGTCCTGGCCCGGCTCAGCGACGCCCCGCGCGGCGAGCCGTTCGCCGACGACGTCATCGAGCTGTGCAGCCGCTTCGCCCAGCGGCTGATGGCGCACCCGGTCGCGCGCCTCCACCCCGAGCTGATGACCCTCGGCTTCTTCATGCGCAAGACCGAGCTCATGCGGATGAAGCGCGAGTTCGAGGTCGCCGCCCGCCCCGACGTGGTCCGGGTCCCGCACGGCCTGGTCTTCCACGTGCCGCCGGCCAACGTCGACACGCTGTTCGTGTACTCGTGGCTGTGGGCGGTGCTGGCCGGCAACAGCAACCTGGTCCGGCTGTCGAGCCGCGGCTCGCCGGTGGTCGATCACCTGTGCGAGCTGCTGGCCGCCGAGCTCGAACGCCCGGACATGGCCGGGCCCCGCGCGCGGCTCGCGATGATCCAGTACGAACACGACGCCTCGATCACTGCCGCGATCTCGGCCCGCTGCGCCTTGCGCGTGATCTGGGGCGGCGACGCCTCGATCGCGGCGATCCGCCGGGCGCCGCTGTCGCCGTTCGCCCGCGACCTGACCTTCGCCGATCGCTGGTCGCTGCTGGCGCTGGGCGCCGAGGCCGTGGCCTCCCTCCACGACACCGGCATCGAGCAGCTCGCCGAGCGGGTGTTCAACGACGTCTTCTGGTTCGATCAGCTCGGCTGCGCGTCGCCGCGGCTGTGCCTGTGGATCGGCGACCGGGCGCTGGTCGCTGCCGCCCGCGGTCGGCTGTGGCCCGCGCTCGCCCACGTCATCGCCAGCCGCGGCTACCGGCCCGAGGTCTCGGCCCGCCTCGGCCGCGAGCTGTTCATCCACCGCGCGGTGCTCGACGGCCCGGTCATCGGCCGTGCCGATTTTGGCCCCGCGCTGGCGGTGCTGCGGGTCGATCGCCTCGACGGCCTGCACCGCGATCACCCGGGCATGGGCCTGCTGTTCGAGGCCGCGGCGCCGTCGCTGGCGTCGATCGAGCGCTGGATCGAGCGCAAGGACCAGACCCTCACCCACTTCGGCCTGTCGCGGCAGGAGCTGCTCGGGCTGGCCGAGCGCCTCGGCGGCCGCGGCATCGATCGCATCGTGCCCGCCGGCCAGGCCCTCCACCTCGCCCGCTTCTGGGACGGCTACGACCTCGGCGCCGAGTTCGTCCGCAACATCCACGTCGTCGTCGGCTGACCGGCCCATTCTGAGCCGGCGACCGTCGCGGGCGTGACCCGCTGCGTCACGGTGAGGTCGCACCGGTCGCACCCGGATCGCGCGGAATCCGGCGAGCCCCGACGACGAAACTCTGATATGCCGCGGGCCATGAAGCGGAATTTGCTCTTCGGCTCGCTCCTACTCCTGGCCGCTTGCCCCG
>JAYVSF010000318.1:0-13854 GCA_043775605.1 Myxococcales bacterium | reverse complement strand
CGGTGCGGGTCACGCCCCCCGCCCCCGCCCCCACGCGCGAGGCTGCGACCGCGCCAGCCCGCCGGCTCGAGGTCGGCGGCTTCCTCGGCCTCGACTACTTCGGCGACGACATCGAGCTCGGCAACTCGTGGGCGCCCGAGCAGATCCCGGGGACCTCGTTCCTGCTCGGCGGCCGCGCCAGCCTGATCGCGTTGCCCGACCTGGCGCCCGGCTCCAGCCTCGACCCGCAGCTCGGCCTCGAGATCGAGAGCCGGCTGGCGCTGGGCTCGACCGGCACGTCCGGTCAGGGAGGCCGCACCTCGTACCTCACCTCCGTGCTGGGCTGGCGGATCCAGCTCCTGGCCCGGCTGAAGTCGTCATCGGCCTGGACCCCGCACCTCGTGGTCGGCGTCGGCGGCGAGACCTTGCTCACCGGTTCACCGTTCATCGGCGACGACACCGACGCCGAGTTCCACTGGGGTCCGGGCGTCAGCCGGCACGCCTTCGGCCGCTGGGACGCCCGCGTCGATCTTCGCCACGGCCTCACCGCCGGCCGCGCCGCGGGCGTGGTCTCGACCTTCGAGCTGCTGGTCGGCCTGACCACCGGCTGGGACCTGCACGGCCACCACGCCCGGCCCGACGTCGACCTCGACGGCGACGGCATCGTCGATCGCCTCGACGAGTGCCCGACCGAGCCCGAGACGGTCAACGAGTTCCGCGATCAGGACGGCTGCCCCGACATCGCCGATCGCGACGGCGACGGGATCATGGATCCCGACGACAAGTGCGTCGACGAGCCGGAGACGGTCAACGGCGTCGACGACGAGGACGGCTGCCCCGAGACCGACGAGGACGGCGACGGCCGGGTCGGCAGCCAGGACCAGTGCCCGACCGAGGCCGAGGACTTCGACAAGTACCAGGATGAAGACGGCTGCCCCGACCGCGACAACGACCGCGACGGCGTGCCCGACCTCAGCGACGTCTGCCCGGATCAGCCCGAGACCCGCAACGGCTTCGACGACGACGACGGCTGCCCCGACGAGGTGCCGAAGGTCGTGCGCGAGTTCGAGGGCACGATCGACGGCATCCTGTTCGACTCGGGCAAAGCCAAGATCCGGCCGGGCTCGAAGAAGACGCTCGACAAGGCCGCCAAGGTGCTGGCCGAGTACCCGTCGATCCAGCTCCGCATCGAGGGTCACACCGACATCCGCGGCACGCGCGAGCTCAACCTCGATCTGTCGTCGCGCCGGGCCGACGCGGTCCGCCGCTACCTGGTCGACAAGGGCATCGCCGCCCTGCGGCTGACGACGATCGGCCACGGCCCCGACGTGCCGCGCGACACCAACAAGACCACCCGCGGCCGGGCCCGCAACCGCCGGATCGAGTTCCACATCCTGGTCCAGGAGCCGATCGTCGAGCCGATGGTGCCGGTCGCGCCGTCGACCCAGCCGTCGGCACCGTCGACCCAACCGTCCGCGCCGTCGACCCAGCCGTCGCCGTCGCCGCTGCCCTGAACCGGCCGCGGGTCAGCCGCGGGTCACGAGCAGGCGGGCCCAGGCGGCGTACTCGCGGGTGAGCCAGCGCAGGGCCCGGGCCGGCGCCTGATACTGCAGGCTGTCGGCGAGGTGCCAGACCCGGGGCGCGAGGCCGACGGCGCGGAAGCAGCGCCGGGCACGGCGGCCGTGGAACGGCTGGGTCACCAGCCAGACGGTGGCGCCGGGCGGCACCAGCCGCGCGACCAGGGCGGCGTTGGCGCGGGTGGTCAGCGCCCGATCTTCGACGACGATCGCGGCGGCCGGGACCCCGGCGGCGCGCACCGCGGCGGCCATCACAGTGGCCTCGGCCTGGGTCGCGCCCGCGGTCACGCCGCCGGTGCAGATGATCCGCGGCGCCGCACCCAGCCGCCACAGCGCGACCCCGCCCGCGACCCGCTCGGCCAGGACCGCAGTCAGACCGCCATCGCGCGCGAGCGGCGAGCCGAGCACGACGATCGCCGCGGCCGGGGCGCCGCCGGCGAGCGGATCGTCGACGACCAGCGGCCGCTCGAGCGTGCGGGTCAGCGCGGCGAGCACCCGCTGGCGGGCGCCGACCCGGGTCGCACCGGCCCGGCCCATCGTCAATCGTGGAGGTCGAGGTCGGGCTCGGCCGCGAGCGCGATCGGCTCGTCGACGACGGGCAGGCCGCGGGCCGCCAGCTCGCAGCACAGGTCGACCAGGCTGACCAGGCGATCGGCGGCGGCCGGGCTGGCGCTGCGCCGGACCGCGAGATCCGACAGCGGCATCGGCTGATCGAGCGGCGCGCCGACCCCGGGGAACACCCGGTGACGGAGGCCCTCGCCCTCCCAGTACGCCAGCCAGCCGTCGAGGCTGGCGGCCGCGCGCGCCCGCAGGTCGTCGTCGAGCAGCCGGATCAGCGACGCGCGATCGCCGCGCGACCGGAACCGGTCGTCGAACGGCCGATCGTCGGTGCGGAACGACGAGCCCGAGGCCGGCGGCTCGGGGTGAGTGCCCGGCGACGTCGTCGAGCCAGCGCGGGCCAGCACGCTCCAGGTCGCGGTCCGGGCGACGTCGACCTCGCGCCCGCACACCAGGTCGAGCACCACCACCGCGCGCTCGACCCGCTCGATGCGGATCCGGACCGGCACGCCGTGGCGCTCGGTGACGATCACCGTCGACGAATTGGCGCCCTCGCCGCGCACCGACACCGCGCTGACCGCGGTGTCGGCGCCGACCAGCCGGCGCAGGCTGCCGACCACCTGGCCGACGTAGCCCTGCCAGGCCTCGTCGTCGATCGCTGGCGTCGCCGGCACGAAGCCGCTCGGCTCCTCGCTCGCGACCACCAGCGCGCCGTCGGCGAGCAGGGTCAACCCGATCGCGCCGGCGACGAACGCCAGCGGCCAGCCGAAGCCGTGACCGAGCAGGACCAGCAGCGCCAGCCCGACCCCGATCCGCCGGCGCCCGGGCGCATCGGCGGTGATGCACGCGACCACCGTCCACACCACCGTCGCGAGGGCCAGCAGGTAGAGCGCGAGCTGATCCTGGGGCGTGTCGGTGCGGAGGTCGAGGCCGAACACCCGGTTGGCGGCGCGCACGGTCTCGGCGTAGTTGCCGCGCAGCATGACCGCGCCCAGCACCGCGATCGCGACCGCGACCACGAACGGGAACAGCCGGGTCGCGTTCTTCGCGAACGGCCGCGGCGACAGGCAGTACGGCGACGAGATCGCGGCCACCGCCAGCGCCGCCCGGGCCCAGCGCCCCATCTCGAGCTTGACCTGACCGCCCTGCAGCTGATCCTCGCTCCACAGCAGGTGCGACAGGATCGCCGCCCCGCCGTACAGCAGGATCGGCGTCGCGCAGATGGTCACGCCGAGCGCGCCGCCGAGGCCGGCGCGGCCCGCCCACACCCGCACGATCTGGTGCGCGGCGACCGCGGCCAGGGCCCCGTGCATGAGCGTCTGCACCGGATCGAGCGCCTGCACCGGGCTGGGCGAGACGGTCGCGGCGAAGGTGGCGCAGCCCGCGACCAGGCCGAGGGTGACCGCGCCGACCAGCGCGTCGACGCGATCGACCAGCGAGGTCGGCGGCCGGCGGATCAGGTCGACCACGCGCACGATCAGGGTCACGACCCCGACCAGCGCGGCGAAGTAGAGGAGGAAGAGCGCGAGGTACTCGAGCGCGACGAACCAGGTCGGCTTGGCGATGGTCTGGGCGATGCCCTTCACGAACACCGGCCGCGGATCCATGCCGCGGGTGAGCAGCCGGCCGAGCAGCGCCTCGGCGGCCACCGCCCCGAGCAAGGTCAGCTCGAGGACCGATGCAGCTCGTCGGTCGCGTTCCATCGAAGGAAGAAAACCTAGCTTCCCCGGATAGTTGCGTCAAGGCGACCGGTGGGGCCGCGCACGAATGTGGCCCCGGCCCCAGGACCCACGATATCCTACATGTCGTGAAGCCAATCGCTGTCCTCGCCGCCGTGATCTGCAGCGCGATCGTGAGCAGCGCCGCCGGCGAGACCGCCCGCGACCCGATGCCGGAGCCCGTGGCAGCGGTGGCGCGACCGCGGGTCGTGCTCGATCCCGGCCACGGCGGCTCGAACCCGGGCGCGACCGGCGCGGTGCCCGGCCTGCACGAGAAGCAGCTGACGTTGATCCTGGCCCGCGCGGTGCGGGATCGCCTGGTCGCCGCGGGCGTCGACGTGGTCTTGACCCGCGACCGCGACGCGTCGATGACGCTGCGCCACCGCATGATGGTCGCCAACCAGCTCGGCGCCGACGTCTTCGTCAGCATCCACTGCAACGCCTCGCCGACCCGCACCCAGCGCGGCTTCGAGACCTACCTGCTGTCGGCGGCCGGCGTCGACATCGATGGCCGGGCCCTGCGCAGCGACTCGGGCACACCGCGCGCCGGCGTCGACGCCGAGACCGCGCTGGTCCTCGACGACGTCGAGCGCGGCGCCGCGCAGTGGGAGTCGGCCGAGCTGGCGCTGGCGATCCAGCAGCAGCTCCGCCTGGTCCGCGGCGCCGACGGCGATCGCGGCGTCCGCCAGGAGTCGCACCACGTGCTGCTCGGCGCGACCATGCCGGCCGCGCTGGTCGAGGTCGGCTTCATCGATCATCCGCTCGAGGGCCGCGAGCTCGCCGATCCGGTGATCCAGGGCCAGATCGCCGACGCCATCGCCGCCGGCATCCGCGCCCAGCTCGCCAGCCACGAGTAGCGCGGCCCCCGGGCTCGGGCTCGCGCTCGGATTCGGGCCCTCACGCACCGGTCGTCCATGGGCCGCCCGGTGACCAGCGCTGCTCGAACCTCGCGCCGCTCTCGCAAGCGCGCGCGATCGGGAGAAGGAACTCGGCGAGAAACGGCACGTGACGACGTCGCCGAAACCCACATCGATCTGCATCGCGACGCGCGACTTGCCGAGCAAGCCGACGAAGCGTGCGCGCACGCCCTGGTAGTCCGCATCCTCCTTGATGCGCTCGGTCTTCACCGTGGCCGGGTCGAACACCATGCCGTCGGGTACCACGTCGACAGTGCAGACCTCGCGGACCACGCCCATCATGTGCTCGAGCGAGTTGTCGAGCAGGCCGAGGAAGTCGAGGTCCTTCGTCGCGCGCGCCAGCGGCGCGTGCCACACGTGCAGCATCAGCGCGCCCTTGAGGACGAAGCGCGCGCGGTGAGGAGTCGTCGATAGCCGGTAGAGGAACCGCTCCATCGGGCGGCTGCCCCGCACGCTGGCACCGACGGCCGGTCCGCAAGCGGAGGTCGGGCGCGGGCGCGGACCCGGGCGCGGGTCGGCGCCGGATTCGGATTCGGATTTGGGCGCGGGGTCGGATCCGGCATGGCGGATTCGCGTAGAGTCCACGCGATGCGCTCCGATGGCCGACGTTTCGATGAGCTCCGCCCCCTCGAGATCATTCCGGGCTTCCAGAAGCACGCCGAGGGCTCGGCGCTGGTCAAGCTCGGCGACACCTGGGTGCTGTGCTCGGCCTCGGTCGAGAAGGGCGTGCCGCCGTTCCTGGTCGGCAAGGGCCAGGGCTGGATCACCGCCGAGTACGCGATGCTGCCGCGCTCGACCCACACCCGCTCGAAGCGCGACCCCGGCGGCCGCGGCAAGGAGATCCAGCGGCTGATCGGGCGCGCGCTGCGGGCCGCGGTCGATCTCGAGAAGCTGGGCGAGCGGACGATCATCGTCGACTGCGACGTGCTGTGCGCCGACGGCGGCACCCGGGTCACGTCGATCACCGGCGCGTGGATCGCGATCGGCCTGGCGCTGCGGACCCTGGTCGGCAAGGGCCAGCTCGCCGATCTCGGCGCGTTGCGGCCGCCGGTCGCGGCGGTGTCGTGCGGCATCGTCGACGGCGAGGTCGTGCTCGACCTGCCCTACGTCGAGGACTCGAAGGCCGACGTCGACATGAACGTGGTGATGAACGAGGCCGGCGAGCTGATCGAGGTCCAGGGCACCGCCGAGGGCGCGGCGTACTCGCGGACCCAGCTCGATGCGATGCTCGACGTCGCCGCGATCGGCATCCGCCAGCTCACCGCCGCCCAGCGCGCGGTCGTAGGGATCTGAGCGCGGCGATGACGGCGCGGCCGCTGGTCTTCGCGACCCGCAATCACGGCAAGCTGGTCGAGCTGCGCGAGCTCCTGGCCGGCGCGCCGGTCGAGGTCCTCTCGATCGCCGACGCGATCGCCCGCCTCGGCCGTGACCTGCCCGAGGTCGTCGAGGACGCCGACAGCTTCGTCGGCAACGCGGCCAAGAAGGCGCGCGAGATCGCGGCTGCCACCGGCTGGCCGGCGCTGGCCGACGACAGCGGCCTCGAGGTCGACGCGCTCGGCGGCGCACCCGGGGTCTACAGCGCGCGCTACGCCGGCGGCCACGGCGACGATGCCGGCAACAATCGCAAGCTGCTGGCCGAGCTCGCCGCCGTCCCGGCCGCGGCCCGCACCGCGCGCTTCCACTCGGCGCTGGCGGTCGCCGATCCGGCCGGACCGCTCGGCGACGAGCTGCTCATCGCCGACGGTCGGTGCGAGGGCGTCATCCTCGAGGCGCCGCGCGGCACCGGCGGCTTCGGCTACGATCCGCTGTTCTATTGCCCCGAGCTGGGCGCGACCTTCGCCGAGGCCGGCCTCGGTCCCAAGGGCAACGTGTCGCACCGGGCCCGGGCCATGGCCGCCCTCGCCCCGCGGCTGCTCGCGTACCTCCGCGGCAATCGCTAGCCCGAGCCCGAACGGTCGCCGCCGTGACCCTTGCGTCGCCGACCGGATCCCGCTACATCCGGGGGGCTCGCGATGCGAGTGGCGCGGGGTGTAGCGCAGCCTGGTAGCGCACCTGCTTTGGGAGCAGGGAGTCGGAGGTTCGAATCCTCTCACCCCGACGAAACCTGACCACCGTACTCGATGGCCCCGGCCATCTCAGCGCCCATAGCTCAGCTGGTCAGAGCAACGGCCTTCTAAGCCGTAGGTCGCAGGTTCGAGTCCTGCTGGGCGCGCCCACCGCGGCGCCCGTGCGATAAACGCTGGATGCGGGGCCGCGCCGATCGACCGACGTCGCGCGGTGCGCCTGCCGCCCTCGCGGTGATCGCGATCGGGCTGGCCGCCTGCGACCACGGACCGGGCGCCGCCGAGCTCGACCGGCTCCACGCCGAGGCGGTGGCCGCCAACACGGCCGCGCGCGCCAGCCACGCCACCGACGACGCCGCGGCCCCCGGTCGGACCCTCACCGTGCTCGGCCAGCTCGGTCAGCCGTCCGCCACCCTCGACTGGCCGACCCTCGAGCGCCTGGCCGTCGACCACGTCCGGACCACGAACCCGCAGAACCCCGGCGATCGGAGCCGGGTCGTCGACTACCGCGGCGTCCTGGTCCGCGACCTCCTCGATCGCTTCGCCGCCGCGCCCGCCGCCGACGAGACCACGTTCGTCGCGCTCGACGGCTTCCGCTCGACCGTGCCGACCGCCGACCTCCGTCGCTACCGGGTGCTGCTGGCGATCGCCGCCGACGGCGCGCCGATCGATCGCTCGTCGGGCGGCCCGATCTACCTGGTGTTCCCGTACGGCGAGAGCCCGGAGACCGAGACCCGCTTCCCCGATCGGTTCTGGAGCTTCTACGTCACCGACGTCGTGGTCGGCACCGCGACCCCGCGCCTCGACGTCGCCGGCACCACCCTCGGGCCCGAGGCCCTGACCAAGCTGCCGACGGTCACCCTCGACGGACCGGTCGGCTGGAAGGTCGGCTGGCCATCGGGCGTGGTCCACCTGCGCGGCCCGGCCTTGACCGAGGTGCTGCGCGCGGCCGGAGCCACCATCCCGCCCGGCGGCCGCCTGATCGTGCGTGGCCTCGCCGCCAGCCAGCGCGACCCCGCCGATCCCATCGTGCTCACCGCCGACGACGTCGCGACCTGCGGCCTGGTGCTGGCCACCTCCTGGGGCAGCGACGAGGCGCCGATCACCGCGCGCCGCGGCGGGCCGCTGGCCCTCGCGGTGCCGCCGGCCTGTGTCGGTCGCCTGGGCGAGCGCGCCTGGGTCACCTTCGTCGAGGCGCTGGTGATCGAGCCGGCGCCGATCGGAGCCGCACCGTGAGCCCCGCCGCGACCCGGCGCGGCTGGTTCGGCTCGATCGCGACCCGGCTGACCGCCGCCACCGCGGTGCTGGTGATCGCGCTGGTCGGCGTGATGGTCTGGCAGTGGGCGGCGACCGAGCGCGCGCTGGTCCGGGCCCAGAAGCAGAGCGAGGCCCGCTCGTTCGCGGTGGCGATGGCCAGCGCGTTCATGAACGAACTCGACGACGAGAACTGGAGCCAGGTGCGGGTCAACGCCGAGCTCCTGCTCGCGACCAACCCCGACTTCGTCTACGTCCTGCTCCACGCCCACCGCCACGGCGATCGCATCGTCGCTGGCGCGCCGACCGAGCAGAACGAGCAGTACGTGCCCGACCTGGTGCCGGTGGAGGTCACCCGCGGCGCGCTGGCCGCGACCACGCCGATCACCGTCGAGTCGTACCTCCTCGCCCCGGTCACCGTCGGCGGCCAGCGTCGCGCCGACCGCGGCGAGCGCATCGTCGAGGTCGCGACCCCGATCCGCATGGCCTCGGGCGGCAGCATCGGCGTGCTGCGGGTCGGCGTGTCGCTGGCCGCGGTCGAGCGCGCGGCGTCGGCCGCCATCCGCAAGGCCCTGGCCATCGGCGCCCTGGCCCTGGTCCTCGGCCTGCTCGGCGCCGCCTGGGCCGCGCGCCGCCTGACCCGGCCGGTGCGCTACCTCGCCGCCGACGCCGCCAAGATCGCCGCCGGCGACCTCGGCCACCGGGCCCGGATCGATCGCAAGGACGAGATCGGCGACCTCGCCGAGGCGTTCAACGACATGACCGGCGCGCTCGAGGGCTCGTTCGGCCGGCTGCGCAAGACCCTGGCCTCGTTCGAGCGGTTCGTGCCCCGCAAGTTCCTGGCGGTGGTCGCGCCCGAGGGCATCGAGAACATCCAGGTCGGCACCAGCGCCACCCGCACCGTCGCCGTCCTGTTCTCCGACATCCGCGGCTACACGCAGATGAGCGAGGGCATGGCCCCGCTCAAGGTCTTCGCCCTCCTCAACGACTACCTCGAGCGCATGGGCCGTGCCGTCGATGGCGCCGGCGGCTTCGTCGACAAGTACATCGGCGACGCGATCATGGCGCTGTTCGACGACGACGAGACCGACCGCCTGCTCGACGCGATCCTCGCGATGCGGGCCGAGCTGCGCGCGCTCAACGCCGAGCGGGTCGCGGCCGGCCTGCCGGAGATCCACCACGGCATCGGCGCCCACGGCGGCGAGGTGGTCATGGGCACCATCGGCTTCACGTCGAAGATCGAGTCGACCGTGATCGGTGACGCGGTCAACGTCGCGTCGCGGGTCGAGGGCCTGACCAAGGAGCGCGGCCTGCCGGTGCTCATCACGGGTGCCATCATCGCCAAGCTGCGCGAGCCCGAGCGCTTCCGCCTGCGCAAGCTCGACGAGCCGGTCGTGCTGCGCGGCCGCGCCGACCCGGTCGAGCTGTACACCCTCGACGAGTCCTGACCCCGCCGCGGACTCTCGCTGTCGAGGCGCTTGCGCCGGGGGGCCGGAGGCGGTTTCATCCGGCGAGGGTCGGCCATCCGTCCGACCGACCCCGGGAGCCCCTGCATGTCCGATATCCCCCCGCACAAGCCGTTCGTCCCACCCGAACAGACCATCCCCGAGCTCACCTTCCCCGCGGTGGTGATGGGTGCGGTGCTCGGCATCGTCTTCGCCGCGTCGTCGACCTACCTCGGCCTCAAGGTCGGGCTCACGGTGTCGGCGTCGATCCCGGTGGCGGTGCTGTCGATCACCCTGTTCCGCTGGTTCAAGCTGCGCGGCACCATCCTCGAGAACAACATCGCCCAGACCACCGGCTCGGCCGGCGAGTCGCTGGCGGCCGGCGTCGCGTTCACGCTGCCCTCGCTGTTGCTGATGGGCTTCGAGGTCGAGCTGATCCGGGTGCTGCTGGTCGCGCTGCTCGGCGGCCTCATCGGCGTGCTGATGATGATCCCGCTGCGCCACGGCCTGATCGTCAAGGAGCACGGCAAGCTGACCTACCCCGAGGGCACCGCCTGCGCCGACGTGCTGATCGTCGGCGAGAAGGGCGGCACCGACGCCAGGAACGTCTTCCTCGGCTTCTTCGTCGGCCTGTTCTACGCGATCTTCAACCTGATCCTGAAGTTCTGGAACCCGGACGGCTCGGAGATCGTCACCAACGCCGGCGGCCTCAAGAAGGCCTCGGTCGCGTTCGAGACCTCGCCGCCGATGCTGGGCGTCGGCTACATCATCGGCCCCAAGGTCTCGGCCAACATGCTGGGCGGCGGCATCCTCGCCTTCCTCGTCCTCATCCCGCTGCTCGCGATGTACGGACCGGCGTCGATCGCGGACATGAGCCCGCACCAGATCCGCACCCACTACGTGCTCTACATCGGCGCCGGCGCGGTCGCGGCCGGCGGCTTCATCGCCCTGGGCCGCTCGATCCCGACCATCATCTCGGCGTTCCGGCGCGGCATGGGCAGCATGAAGACCGGCGAGGGTGGCGCCAAGGGCGGCGGCGACAAGGTGCCGCGCACCGAGCGCGACCTGTCGATGAAGGTCGTCCTCGGCGGCTCGCTGGCGCTGGCGGTCGCGATCTTCGCGGCGCCGGTGCTCAACATCGACTTCCTCACCGCGCTGCTGGTCATCGTGTTCGGCTTCTTCTTCGTCACCGTGTCGAGCCGCATCACCGGCGAGATCGGCAGCTCGTCCAACCCGATCTCGGGCATGACGATCGCGACCCTGCTCCTGACCTGCGGCCTGTTCGTGCTGATCGGCCGCACCGGCGTCGGCTACAAGGCGATGGCGCTGTCGACCGCGGCCCTGGTCTGCGTCGCCGCCTCCAACGGCGGCACGATCTCGCAGGACCTCAAGACCGGCTACCTGGTCGGCGCGACCCCGCGCTTGCAGCAGATCTCGATCGCGATCGGCGTGGTCACCAGCGCGATCGTCATCGGCTTCGTGATGCTGCTCTTCCTCGGCTCGCGCAACACGTTCCCCGCGGTCGACTACCCGGGCGTGACCATGATCGCGACGTCGTCGACGATGAAGGGTCCCGACGGCAAGACCTACAAGGTCGCCTGGGAGCGCGACACCCGGACCGCGACCGACGGCCAGATCGTGACCCGCGGCAAGTACATGATCGACGACGCCGGCGTGCCCCAGTTCCTGGTCAGCACCTCGGTCGATCAGGCCTACCCGTGGAAGCTGGTCAACGAGGACGTCCAGCTGCCGACGACGTTCAAGATCCAGGGCAAGAAGGCGATCAACCTGGTCGCGGCCTCGCACCCGGGCGTCGCCCTGCCCGCGGTCGCGACCACCGCCACCGGCCCCGACGGCAAGCCCTACCGGCTGGCGGTGTCCGACGGCGCCCACGCCTCCGGCCGCGAGACGGTGCCGGCCGGCACCTACCTCATCGACGACGCCGGCGTGCCCCGGTTCTTCGTCGACGACTCGACCCAGGCGATGTCGGCCGCCCACATCGCCAAGGCCAAGATCAAGTCGGTCGACCTGCCGGCATCGGCGCTGACCCCGAGCACCGACACCGAGGCCGGCCCCGACGGCACCAGCTACCGGCTCGCGATCGTCGCCGCCGACGATCCGGCGCTGGCCGGCAAGAAGGTCTCGTCCGGCACCTACCTGATCGACGCCACCGGCGAGGCCAAGTTCAAGAAGTCGGTCATCGGCGAGGTCACCGGCACCGACCTCGGCATCGACCGCCAGCACTACAAGGTGGTCGAGTTCAGCGAGGGCATCGCGTCGATCAACAAGGGCCGCTACCTGGTCAGCGACGCCGGCAAGGTCGCCTACCGGGCCAAGGCCAGCAGCAAGTTCGACGCGCCCAAGGCCCAGCTGTTCGCGCTGATCATCGACGGCACCCTCGGCGGCAACCTGCCCTGGGGCCTGGTGCTGATCGGCGTGTTCATCGCGATCATCCTCGAGCTGCTGGGCGTGGCGTCGCTGCCGTTCGCGGTCGGCCTGTACCTGCCGATCTCGACCTCGGGCGGCATCTTCGTCGGCGGCGCGGTGCGCTGGCTGGTCGATCGCAAGCGCCGGGGCGAGAGCGAGAGCGCGGCCGAGTTCTCGCCGGGCATGCTGATGGCCTCGGGCCTGATCGCCGGCGGCTCGATCGCCGGCGTGCTCCAGGCCGGCCTGCTCCAGTTCGACGTCGACGGCATGTTCGACCTCAGCGGCGCGATGGCGCTGTTCACCAACACGACCTGGTGGCCGATGGTGCCGTTCCTGGCGATGGCCCTGGGCCTGTACTACATCGGCACCCGCAAGGCCCCGGGCCCGCTGCCGGTCGCCGAGGTCGTCGACAGCAAGAAGGACTGAGCATCCCGATCGGGATGAACTTGGTGAAGCGGGCATACACCGCGCTGGTCCGGTCTCGGGGCTCGTCGCTGGCGCGATAGGTGGGCGGCGACTGCCACGGCGCGCCACACGACCACGGCGACGTCACGGGCGCGGCCCGGGCTACAAGGCCTCGGCCGCCTCGATCCGTCGGTTCTGCTGTCGACCCTCGGGAGTATCGTTGGACGCGATGGGCGTCTCGTCACCGTAGCCGACGGTCCGGATGCGGCTGGCGTCGATGCCCTTCGAGACGAGGTAGTCACGAACCGCGTCCGCCCGTTGCTGCGACAGCCGCTTGTTGTCCTTCTTGTTGCCGACGTTGTCGGTGTGGCCGGAGATCTCGATGTGGGCCGACTGCTTGTGGGTCATGTACTCGACGATGGTGTCGAGCCGCTCGAACGAGCCGCTGGTGAGGGTCGCCTTCGCGGTCTCGAACTGTACGCCCTGGAGCACGAACCGCGGCGGGGGCGGGCTCGGCGGTGGTGCGCTCGGCGCCGGCTCGCTCGGCGCCGGCTCGGCCGCGGCGATCGGGGGCGCGGGATTGTCCCGCTTGTAGCGCATCGTGAGCTTCAGGTTCAGGTGCGGCTCGTTCGCGACCGTGACCTGGGCAGCGACGCTGCGACGGCCGAGGCTCAGGTAGATCAGATCGTACGTGGTGGCGATCGGGACGAGCACCTCCGCGAACCCCTCAGCGTCGGTCTCCTCGGTGTAGTACTTCGCGCCGGTCGGTGAGGTCAGCGAGACGACGATCCCCTCGATCGGCCCCTTGTCCTTGTCGACGACGAAGAACCGGACCGCAGCCTGGGTGTCGGTGGCCACCAGCTTGGCTCGCTCGGGGCGCGACGAC
Source organism: Myxococcales bacterium (assembly GCA_043775605.1). Taxonomy (GTDB): domain Bacteria; phylum Myxococcota_A; class Polyangia; order Haliangiales; family Haliangiaceae; genus UBA2376. Next base: position 625 of record JAYVSF010000318.1, on the reverse strand, counting down.
CTGTCCGTCTGGTGGATCGCGAACTCCCCCGTATCATGCGGCGCGGGTCCGGGCTCGGCCGGCGACGCCGTGCCGGCGTCCGCAGGTGCGCGCTCGGGCTCGGCCGCCGCAGCGCCCTGGGGCCCGCTCCCTGGCGTCGCCGCCGCGGGCGTCGTGGCCCCGCGCGTCGCGACCCCGGGTGCCGAACCTCCGCACCCGAGCAGACTGACGGAAAGGATGGTGATGAGCACTCGTGTCATGGCGGATTCCTCCTCGCAGCGCGGGCGGCGCGGCGTCACGTGACGGTCCCGGCGGCGGGCGCAGGGTACCGCGCCAGCGCGGTCGCAGGACGGTGTCAGCGTCGACAACGTCCGGCCAGTCTCGAGTTGCCTGGCCCGGGTCCTTCGACCTCGGCCCGTCATCCTCGCGCTCGCGGCCATCGACGCCGACGCCGACCACCGCACGCGGCGGCGACCGATCCCGTCCCCGACGACGAGGTCGTCGCGCGAGCGCTACGCTCGATCCGGTCCCTTGCCGTCGTCGGCGGGGGCGATGTCCCGTCGGCTGTTGAAAATGAGGTGGCGGTCGAGTGGGTGATCACTACGCGGACCTGGCTCGTGATGCAACGGCGTGGGACGGGATCCCG
>JAYVSF010000317.1:0-3014 GCA_043775605.1 Myxococcales bacterium | reverse complement strand
CGCCGCCGGTGCGGGGGCCGGCGCCGCCGGTGCGGGGGCCGGCGCCGCCGGTGCGGGGGCGGGGGCGACCACCTCGACCGCACTCAGGTCGAAGACCTTGGCCTTGCCGCTGCCCTTGACGCCCTCGACGCCCTTGTCGGCGTCGGCGCGATCGACGTAGCCCTCGCCGGACGTGGCGATGATCTGACCGTTGCCCGCCCGCAGGCGCCAGCGGTACTCGCCGCCCGCGTCCTGGTAGACGTCGAAGCCATCGCGGGCCTTCTTCACCTGGTTCAGCCCTGCGCGAGCATCGGCCTTGGTGATGTAGCCCTCGCCCGAGGAGGCGATGGTGCGGCCGTTGCTGGCCTGCAGGCGCCAGGCGAACTGGCCGTCCTTGTTCTTGAAGATCTGGAACTCGTGGTCCATGGCCGCTCCGGTCCTTTCGTCGAGACAGACGCCCACTCACCCGCCGCCCACGACGTTTCGACACTGCATCTCCTCGGTGCGAGGATCAAGCCATCTCGGGCGACTTCGACGGGGAGCGATCGCCCCACCCCGGGCTCGACGGTCGAGCGTCGGCGAATCGCCCGGCGCGCCCGGGCGCCTCCCGGGCCCAGGTTTGCTAAGGTCCGCCACCCCGGCGAGGCCCGGCGACGATCCTTCCTCGATCGTCTCGTCGACCCAGCCGCTGCCATGATGCCTCCAGACTTCACGGTGATCCGCGACCTCGCCGGCCTGCGCGAACTCGAGCCAGCCTGGCGCGAGCTGGCGCTGCTCGGCGGTGCCGGCGCGCTCTTCCGCGGCCCCGAGTGGCTGCTGCCGTGGTGGCACGCCTACCACCAGATCCTCGGCGCCGAGCTGCACGTGCTGGCCGGCCGCTCCGACGGCGAGCTGGTGTGCCTGGCACCCCTGTACCTGCGCACCGCGAAGCTGCCGCTGGTCGAGGTCCGCGAGCTGCGGCTGATGGGCGACGCCGGCCCCCGGCCGCCCGCGCTCGACTTCCTGGTCAAGCCTGGCTTCGAGGACCGGGCCGGGGCCGAGCTGGCCAAGGTCATCGTCGAACTGGGCAAGGCCTGGGACGTGATCGACCTCGAGCCGCTCGCCGACCCGTCACGCGCCCGGGCCACCCTCGTCGGCCGGCTCGGCTCGGCTGGCTTCGCGATCGAGTCGGCGCCGGCCAGCGGCGCCCGCCGGATCGCGCTGTCGCTCGCCGGCCCCGAGCTCGACGGGTCGATCGACGGCCTGGCCACCACCTACACCGCCGACCCGGCCGCCATCCGCAAGGCCATGAGTGCGCTGCGCCGGCTGTCGCGGCTCGAGTGGGCCGATCGCGATGAGCAGAGCCCGCTAGCCGACCTCGAGGCCCAGGGCCTGCTCGAAGAGATCGCGCTGACCCTGGCCCGCGGTGGCCGCGCCCGGCTGACCGTGCAGGACGACGCCAGCGGCCAGGCGGTCGCGGCCGCGCTGGTCGTCGACGACGGCGACCGTGCGGTGCTGCTGGCCAGCGCGGTCGATCCCGAGCACGCCCGGGCTACCGTCGGTCGCTCGGCCGCCGAGAAGCTCATCGCCCACGAGGCCGCCGCCGCCGCCGGCCGCGGCCGGGTCTCGCTCGACGTCGTCACCGGCGCCGCCGAGTACGAGCTGCCGCTCTTGCCCATGCAGCGTCAGCCGGCGCTGCAGGTACGGATCTGGAACACCACCCGGACCGCGGCGCTGAGCCGGACCTACGAGGGCATGCGGCGCCGGGCCCGCGCGGTGCGTGAGACCCCGGGCGTCGCCGCGGCCCAGGCCCGGGCGGCGTGGGCTCGCATCCGCTCGGCCGCAGGTGGGGTCGCCCAGTACCAGCGCATGCACCTCTACCGCGGCCAGCTCTGGACCCGCGGCATCGTCGCCCCCGCCGGCCTGACCCTGGCCCTGTTCGACGAAGACGGGTTCGACGCGCTGCCGCCGATCGCCCGCGCTGACCTGCTCGAGTCGCTGCTGCTCGACGAGCAGGTGGTGCGGGCCAGCTGGCAGCGCGGCGACCTGTCGCTGCTGGCCCGCCTGCACGATCGCCCGGCCGGCATCGCCTGGGCGGCGCGTGGCCCGGTCGCGGTGCCCGAGCTCGACCGCACCCTGTCGCTGTCGAAGTACGAGGCCTACGTCCACGACGTCTACGTGGCGCCGTCGGCGCGCGGCCGCGCGGTCGCGCCGGTGATGCTCGAGGCGCTGGCCGGCGAGCTGCGCGCGCGCGACGTCTACCGGTCGTGGGCGCTGATCGATCAGGGCAACCAGCCGTCCTTGCGCGCGTTCGAGAAGGCCAGCTACACCCCGGTGTGCGACGTGATCCACGCGCGGATGCCGGGCGTCGATCGCATCATGGTCCGCCCGCCCGATCCCGAGGCCAAGGCGCTCCTGGGCCTGCCCTGACTCCACGTGCGGGTCGCGCGCGCTCGCGGGCCTGCTACAACCTGGGTCGCATGACCGCCACCGAGCGCATCACGATGGTGGTCCTCAACGAGGACGGCACCCGCGACAAGTTCATGCTGTCGTCGTGGGTCGGCATTCCGCGCAAGCACGAGCTGATGTGGCTCGGCGACGATCCGTACATGGTGATCGAGGTCGAGTACGCGGTCGCCGAGGGCTTCTTCGGCGCCCGATCGATCGACGCCGCCGGGATCTACGTCCGCCGCCTGACCAAGGACGAGCAGGAGGCCGTGGCCCGCCGCCTCGCCAACCCGGTCCGCGGCAAGGACGAGCAGCCCTTCCGCCCGTAGCGGCAACGCCTTCGCGGACCACACGCCCCGTCACGTCGCCGTCGCCGACCAGGTTCACGTCGCCGTCGCCGACCGCGTTCACCTGCTGACGTAAGAAAAAGGCCATCCCGGCGACGACGCCCAGCAGTGGGACGCCGTCGACGTGACCGTGGCCGTTGACGTGATCGTGGCCGTTGACGTGATCGTGGTCGTTGACGGCGACGGCGACGTGGCCGATCTGGGCGTGCGCGTGGAGCGGACCGACGTTGCGCCCTGAAGAGAGTCGACCACGTCGCCGTC
>JAYVSF010000316.1:0-8551 GCA_043775605.1 Myxococcales bacterium | reverse complement strand
CCCCACTGCCAGTCGTCGCGGTTGCTGACAGCCTGGTGGGTCCAGCCGGCGGCGAACGGATCGGTCTCGAAGTCGGTGCAGTACACCGGGACCAGCGGGCCGATGTAGTACTGGTAGAGCGGGTCGGCGACGTTGTCCGGGTAGTCGACGTGGGTGCCGTTGGCGATCGACACCGCGACCTTGTACTCGACCACGCTGCCGTCGGGCTGGGTCGGGATCGCGGCCTTGAAGGCGTTGCCGGTCCGGGTCAGCGGCACCGTCTGCAGCGCGCCCTGGCCGCGCAGCCGCCACGACAGCACCACGCTGCTGATCGCCGGCGCCGGGCAGTCGCCGGGCGGCGGGTTGACCGACACGGTGACGTCGTTGCCGGTGCGGACCGGCGCGGCGAGGCCGAGCCCGAGCGTGGGATCGATCAGGCCGTGGGGCCCGAACGCGCGATCGATGAGGCACTTGTTGGGCGTGCCGTTGGCCAGGTTGCCGTCGTTGTCGTCGGCGGCGAGGACCTCGACGTAGGTCGAGGGGATGTCGGCGGCGCGCTGGAGGATGGCGTAGTAGGCGTCGTCGGCCTTCTGCTTGCCGGGGCCGGCGCCGAGCAGGGTGATGAACTCCTTGCGGAGGTCCCACAGCGCGCCGCCGATGATCTCGCCGGTGCCGTGCGGGTCGCCATTGGGATCGATGTCGTCGGGCCAGCGGGCCTCGCGCCCGGCGGGGTCGAGGTCGCGCAGCGGGCTGGCGTTGCCGAGGAAGAAACCGCGGCCCATGCCGGGGTCGTCGACAGTGGTGGCCGCCAGGTAGTCGGCCACGCCCTCACCGAGCGACCCGTCGTCGCCGCCGACCCCGGCGATGACCGAGTGGGCGTGAAGCGAGTGGCCGAACTCGTGATAGATGACGTCGGGGATGCGGCCGGTGTTCTCGCACTGGCCGCTGGCCGTGAAGAAGTGGATATCGTCGCCGGTCGAGTAGGCGTTGCAGCTGCCGCTCTCGTTGACGTTGACCTGGATCTGACCACCCAGCCAGGCCAGGTCGGGGGCGAGGTCGGCCTTGGCGATCGCCTTGATCCGGTTGGCGTGGACGAAGCCGATGAGCTGTGAGTCGACGGTGGGCTGGGCGGCGGCGTTCCAGATCCCGGTGCCGCCATCGTCGATCATCATCGAGTTGGTGGCGGTGGCGCCGTTGCCGTTGCCGGTCGTGATCCGAACCAGGGTGCCGGCGATGCCGTGGGTGACGGTGGCCTGCGCGGTGCCGGCCCAGGTCAGGCCACCCGCGAGGGTGGAGACCGCGCTCGCGCCGTTGACCATGACGTTGAGCTGGGGGGCGGCGTCGTCCTGGCGCATCCCGCGCGGATAGCGGACCGGCGTGTTGAACCGCACCGTGCCGGCGCCGAACATCAGGGTCTGGTGGCGCGCGACCGGCGCACCGGTGGCGGCGTCGAGGTAGACGTCCCAGCGGGCGCGGGGGTCGGCGAGATCGAGGCTGAGGATGCGGACCGCGCGGAACTCGAGGCGCGGCGCGCTGTCGCTGGCGTCGCGGACCAGCGGCAGGATGGCGAGGCCGCGATCGGCGAGCAAGGTCGGCACCGCGCCGTAGGCCGACGCGATCCAGGCCTGGGCCCGACCGAGGGCGTCGGCGGCGGTGATCGCGGTGGTGGGGATGGTGACGTCGACCCGGGGCGCGGCCTCGGAGCCGAGGACGATCAGCCGGTCCTGCTCGAACAAGAAGCTGACCTGACCGCCGAGCACGCGCAGACCGCCGTAGGTCTGGACGAAGGCGACGGTGCGGAGGTCGCCGGTGCGGCCGTGGACGACGTTGGTGACCAGGCGGAAGTCGTCGAGCTTGGCGCCGGGCGCGAGCAGCGCGAGGCGCTCGGCCAGGATGGCGCGGGCGGCGGCCTCGGCCCGGACCGGGTCGGCGCTGGCGCCGGGCGTCGGGATGCCCTCGCCCCAGATCCGCAGCGGCACGCCGGTGTCCTGATCCCACATCCCGCGCCAGTCGCCGTGGGCGTCGATGAAGTCCTGCCACAGGCGGGCCATCGACGCTGGCGCCTGCCAGCCGATGTCGCGATAGCTGCGGCCGCGCGCGCCGGCGGCGGTCTCGACCGGCCGCTCGTCGAGGTAGTCGGGCTGCCGGGTCGCCGCGGCGTCGGCCGCGAACAGCAGGGCGGGCAGGGTGAACGCGAGGGAGCGCAGCCGGAACGTCATGAAGCCTCCTGGGACCTGCGGCAGTGTTCACCGCCGCACCCGAGGCGCCAAGCCGGGTCGCCTGACAGCGACCAAGCAACTCGCGCCCAGGTTGTGACCCCGTGGCGGCAGGGACCAATGTAGGTCCGACGGTGCCGCTCCTTGCGCGGTGACTTCGTGACGCGGGCCGCTATCGGCCCGGACAAACGCCGATCAGGCGCGGGCGGCGGCGGCGCGGCTCTTGCCGCCCGCCTTGCCGTTGGTGGGCGGGCCGATGGGCACGCCGTTGCCGGCGTGAGCGGCGGCCTTGAGCTCCTCGAGCTTCGGCGTCTTCTCCCAGGTGAACTCGGGCTCCTCGCGGCCGAAGTGACCGTAGGCCGCGGTCTTGCGGTAGATCGGCCGGCGCAGGTCGAGCTCCTGGATCAGCATGCCGGGCCGGGCGTCGAACACCCGGAGCACCGCCGCCGAAAGCTGATCGTCGGCGACCACGCCGGTGCCGAAGGTCTCGACCAGCATCGACACTGGCTGGGCCACGCCGATCGCGTAGGCGAACTGGACCTCGCAGCGGCGGGCCAGCCCGGCGGCGACCACGTGCTTGGCGATGTAGCGGGCGTAGTACGCGGCCGAGCGATCGACCTTCGACGGGTCCTTGCCCGAGAACGCTCCGCCGCCGTGGCGGGCCATGCCACCGTAGGTGTCGACGATGTTCTTGCGGCCGGTCAGGCCGGAGTCGCCCTTGGGCCCGCCGGTGACGAAGCGCCCGGTCGGGTTGATGTGGAACTTGGTCGCCTTCGAGATCAGGCTGGCGGGCACGATCGGCTTGATCACCAGCTCGCGGATGGCCTCCTCGATCTGCTTGTTGGTGACCTTCTTGCCGGCGATCTTGTCGGCGTGCTGGCTCGACACCACGATCGCCTCGACGCCGACCGGCTGGCCGTCGAGGTAGCGGACCGAGACCTGGGTCTTGCCGTCGGGGCGGAGGAAGTCGACGCCCTGGGTCTGCTTCTTGCGGACCTGGGCGAGGCGGAACGCGAGCTGGTGCGCGAGCTGGATCGGCAGCGGCATCAGCTCCTTGGTCTCGTCGCAAGCGTAGCCGAACATCAGGCCCTGATCGCCGGCGCCCTGCTTGGCGGCGTCGCCGCGATCGACGCCCTGGGCGATGTCGGGCGACTGCTGCTCGAGCGCGACCATCACGCCACAGGTGTGGGCGTCGAAGCCCATGTCCGAGTCGGTGTAGCCGATCTCGGCGACGACCTTGCGCACGATCGCGGGGATGTCGACGTAGGTCGAGGTCGTGATCTCGCCACCGACCAGGACGAAGCCGGTCTTGGTGAAGGTCTCGCAGGCGACCCGGGCGCCGGGATCATCGGCGAAGATCGCGTCGAGCACGCCGTCGGAGACGGCGTCGCACATCTTGTCGGGGTGACCTTCGGTGACGGACTCGGAGGAGAACAGGTGGCTCGCCATGGGTCCTGGGGAACTACAACGGAGAGCCCGGGGTGTCAACGACGCTGTGAGGCTCCGAGCGCAGCTCGGGCCGGGGTTGAATGTCGAGATCGGACCGGCACTCCGGTGCCGGTCCAATCGATGCCACAGGGTTGATTCCTGCCAACCCTGTGACCGCGCTACAGTCGGTCCGATGAGCTTCTGGCGAGGCCGTGCGCCCCTGGGGCTGCTGCTAGCGCTGCTGGCGATCGCGCCGGCCTGTGGCGGTCGACCGCCGATCCCGCCGCGCGGCGTCGGCGAGCGGGCCATCGACGGCTGGGAGTTCCGCCGGTTCCAGCAGGTGCTCGACGTCGAGGTCTGGGTGCCCGCCAACCGGGCCGAGGCCTTCACCGGCACCTACGTCCGGGCCAGCGCCGAGCGGGCCGGCCACCTCGCCGACGACGATCTGGTCAACGTGTTCGTCACCCGCTACGCCCGGCCCGAGGGCGTGCTGCGCGCGACCGTCAAGTTCCTGCGCCGGCTGGCCCAGGAGGCCGGCTACACCGTCGACGAGGCCAAGGTCGAGGGCGTCCGCCTGGTGACCGTCACCGGCAACGGCGAGACCTGGGTGATGTGGGCGGCGCAGGGCCACGTGGTCAAGCTCGGCGGCCGCGGCCGCACCGGCGTGCCCGGCGACCTGATCGACTGGTACGGCGCCCGCTATCCGTCGGCGATGCCCTCGGGCGTGCTCGAGGGCCCGCTGCCGGCCGGCCTCGACGAGCCCGCGCCCGAGCCCGACGCACCCTACGATCCGGACGCGCCCACCCCCGACTGGGACGGCTACGACCCGACCAAGCCCAGGCCCCCGACCGGCACCAAGTAGCTCCTCGGGCCCGCCGCCGCCGCCTTCGCCGTTGACCCGACCTATATCCAGTCACATACTTTTCTATATGGACAAGATCATCCCGATCAGCGACCTGCAGACCAAGGCGAAGAAGTACGTCGACCAGGTCCGGGACACCGATCAACCGGTGGTGATCACGCAGCGCGGGCGGGCCGCCGCGGTCCTGGTCAGCTACGAGGCCTACGAGGGCTTCCTCGCGACCCGCGACGAGATGAGCTTCCCCGACTGGCAAGACCGCCTGGCGCTGGCCGCGAAGGAGTCCGCGGAAGGCAAAGGCATCAGCCTCGACGCCTACATGAAGCGTCGGGGCCGTCGTTGAAGATCGTCCTCCGCCCACAGGCCCAGCGCCAGCTCGACGAGATCTACGAACCTGTGCTGGCGCGGGTGATCCGCCGGCTGCGCTTGCTCGAGACGTTTCCGGAGATGGGCGCCCCGATGCTGGGCCCGTTCGCCGGCTACCGCAGCACGGTCGTCGACATGGTCCGGATCGTGTACCGGCTGCGGCCCCGCAAGATCCTCGAGGTCGCGTACATCCGCGACAGCCGCCGGGCGCCGCTGACGTAGCGCGAGCCGCCGCCGGTCACGCGGCCGGGTGGTGGACCGCGGCGGCGGCGCATGGTTTGCTGCGGCGGCATCATGACCCTGCTGCGAACCATCACGCCGGCCGACGGCGGCCTGGCCGAGCTGCTCGATCGTTCGACCCGGTTCGCGCCCGAGGTCGAGGCCCAGGTCGCGGCGATCGTCGAGGCGGTGCGGGTGCGCGGTGATGCGGCGGTGCGCGAGTACACCGAGCGGTTCGATCGGCGCGCGCCGGGCGCCGACGGCGGTTACGAGCTCGACCGCGACGCGTGGCGACGACGGGCGGCCACGGTGGCGCCCTCGGTGACCGCGGCGCTGGAGCACGCGGCGGCGCGGATCCGCAGCTTCCACGGCCACCAGCGCGAGGCCGACCTCGACGTCAGCAGCGGCGGCATCCGGCTGGGCTTGCGGGTGACGCCCCTGGCCCGGGTCGGGCTGTACGTGCCTGGCGGCACCGCGCGCTATCCGTCGTCGGTGCTGATGACCGCGATCCCGGCCAAGGTCGCCGGCGTCGCCGAGGTGGTGATGGTGACCCCGGGCGCGTCGGCGGAGACCCTGGCCGCGGCGCTGCTGGCCGGCGTCGATCGGGTGTTCGAGCTGGGCGGCGCGCAGGCCGTGGCGGCCCTGGCCTACGGCACGGCGACGGTGCCTCGCGTCGACAAGATCGTCGGGCCTGGCAATCAGTGGGTGGCCGCGGCCAAGCGGATCGTGTTCGGCCAGGTCGACATCGACTCGGTGGCCGGGCCGTCCGAGGTCCTGATCATCGCCGACGATCACGCGGACCCGAGCTGGCTCGCGGCCGATCTGATCGCACAGGCCGAGCACGACACCGAGGCCCGGCCGATCCTGGTGACCACGGCGCCGGGGCTGCCGGCGGCGGTGCGGGTCGCTCTCGAGGAGCAGCTCAAGACCTTGCCGCGGGCGGCGATCGCCCGGGCCGCGCTCGAGCAGCACGGCCGCGCGGTGGTGGTCGGCTCGCTCGACGAGGCGATCGAGGTCGCCAACGCCTACGCCCCCGAGCACCTCGAACTCGACGTCGAGCATGCGCGCGCGCTGGTGCCGCGGCTGACCACCGCCGGCGCGATCTTCGTCGGCCGCTGGGCCTCGGAGGCGGCCGGCGACTATGTGGCCGGCGCCAACCACGTGCTGCCGACCGGCGGCGCCGCGCGCTACGCCAGCCCGCTCGGGGTCCACGACTTCGTCCGGCGGACGTCGATCGTCGAGTACGACGAGGTGGCGGCGCGCGCCGATGCGCCGGTGATCGCGGCCCTGGCCGCGGTCGAGGGCCTCGACGGCCACGGCCGGTCGGCGTTGATCCGGGCCGGCGTCGATCCGATCGCCTACACCTCCGGCGTCGATGTGCTGGCCGAGGTCCGGGCCGAGCAGGTCCGCGACGATGGCGCGGCGGAGGCCAAAGGCCGATGAGCCTCGGCGACCTGGTGACCCGCGGCCTGCGCGGCTCGGTCGCGTATCACGTGCCGCGGCCCGAGGGGCTGCGGGCCAAGCTCGACGCCAACGAGTCGCCGTGGCCATTGCCCGACGACATGGCGGCCGCGCTCGGGCGCGAGCTGGCGACGGTGCCGCTCCATCGCTACCCCGAGGCCAATCCGGTGGCGCTGCGCCGGTTCCTGGCCGCCGACCTCGGCGTCGCGCCGGAGCAGCTCGCGTTCGGCAACGGCTCCGACGAGCTGATCGGCCTGTTGTGCGCGGTGTTCGGCGAGCCGCGGCCGGGCGCGACCCGGGCCCGCGTGCTCTACCCCGATCCGTCGTTCGTCTACTACGGCATCGCCGCGCGCGCCCACGGCGTCGACGCGATCGAGGTCGCGCTCGACGCCAACATGGAGCTCGACTTCGAGCTGGTCGACGACGCGATGACCGGCGGCAAGCCGAACCTGGCGTTCTTCGCCTTGCCCAACAATCCGACCGGGACCTTGTGGTCGCCCGACGAGGTCGCCGCGCTCGCTGTCCGCCATCCGGACACGCTGGTGGTGTCCGACGAGGCCTACCTCGAGTACGGCGGCCGGACCCTCTTGCCGCGGCTGGCCGAGCTGCCCAACCTGATCGTGATGCGCACGCTGTCGAAGGTCGGGATGGCCGGGCTGCGGGTCGGCTTCCTGGTCGCGTCGCCAGCGATCGTCGGCGAGCTGGAGAAGGTCCGGCCGCCGTACAACCTCGGCTCGCTCAACCAGCGCGCAGCCTTGTGGCTGCTCGAGCACCAGCGCGACTGGCTGCGGGCCCGAGCGCGAGACGTCGTCGACGAGCGCGGCCGGCTCGCGACCGCGCTGGCGGCGCTGCCCGAGGTCCGGGTGTTCCCGAGCGAGGCCAATCTGCTGCTGGTCCGCATCGGCACCGCCGGCGATGGCGAGGCCGGCCGGGTGTGGAAGGCGCTGGCTGCGCGCGGCATCCTGGTCCGCAACTTCGATCGACCGGGGCCGCTGTCGGGCTGCCTGCGGATCACGCCGGGCACGCCGGCCGAGAACGAGTTCCTGCTCGCCGAGCTGCCGGCCGCGCTCGCGGGCGCGTGACCCGCGCCGACGCCGTCGGTCGGTGTCAGTCGACCCACACCTCGGCGGCGATCTCGTACGAGCGCAGGCGGGCGGCGTGATCGTGGATCATCGACGCGATGATCAGCTCGTCGGCGCCGGTGCGGCCGACGAACGCCTTCATCGCGGCGGCGACCGTGGCCGGCGCGCCGATCGCCGAGCACGACAGGACCCCGGCCAGGAGCTCGCGCGCGCCTGCGTCGAGCGTCGCCTCGTAGCCGGCGACCGGGGCCGCGAGCTGCTGCGGCCGGCCGCTACGGAGGGCGACGAAGGCCTGCTGCATCGAGCTGGCGACCAGCCGGGCCTCATCGTCGGTGTCGGCGGCGAACACGTTGAAGCCGAGCATCACGTGCGGGCGCGCGAGCTGGGCCGACGGTCGGAACCGGGCCCGGTAGACCGCGATCGCCTCCATCATCTGGGCCGGCGCGAAGTGCGAGGCGAACGCGAACGGCAGCCCGAACCCGGCCGCGACCTGGGCGCCGAACAGGCTGGAGCCGAGGATCCACACCGGCACGTCGAGGCCAGCCCCGGGCACCGCGCGCACCTGCTGCCCCGGCGTCGGCGGCTGGAAGTAGCCGAGCAGCTCGCGGACGTCGTCGGGGAACAGGTTGGGATCGGACGCGAGCGTGCGGCGCAGGGCGCGGGCGGCGAGCTGATCGGTGCCGGGCGCGCGGCCGAGGCCGAGGTCGATGCGGCCCGGATACAACGACGCGAGCGTGCCGAACTGCTCGGCGATCACCAGCGGCGCGTGGTTGGGCAGCATGATGCCGCCGGCCCCGACCCGGATCGTCGTCGTGCCGGCCGCGACGTGGGCGATCGCGATGGCGGTCGCCGCGCTCGCGACCCCCGGCATGCTGTGGTGCTCGGCCAGCCAGAACCGGCGATAGCCCCAGCGCTCGGCGTGCTGGGCCAGGTCGCGCGAG
>JAYVSF010000315.1:0-6961 GCA_043775605.1 Myxococcales bacterium | reverse complement strand
CTCCTCGGGCGCGCCGCCGCCCATGTCCTCGGCGAGGAGCAGCACCGTGTCGAGGTAGCGCTGGACGAAGGTGTGCTCGCGCTGGTGGAAGACCCCGTCGATGTAGGCGACGGTCAGCAGCAGGTCGATGAGCGCGGGCGCCTGGCCCACGGCCCCGGTGGGCGCGGCCGCAACGGAAGGATCAGGAGGGGGCACCACGTTCGACCCCCGAGAGTGCCGCGGTCTGGTCGCCCCGCGCAAGCCACCGCGTGAGGTTCGGCGTCGAGTGGTACGCTGTGGCCTCGCCGGCGCCCGAGCCGCGGGCGCACCCGGAGTAGATCGAGCCATGCACGCACGTCTCCGCCATCACCGTCGTCGCCTGGGGCCGGTGATGGTCGCCCTGATCGCGCTCATCGGCCTGGTCGGCTCGGCCCGGCCGGCCGCGGCCGCGCCCCGCAACGTCCCGGCCGGCAGCCTGATCATCCCGATGGATCTGGCCTACCAGGATCGCGGCTTGCTGCAGGCCTATGGCCTCGTGTTCCAGCTGATCCGCCAGAACGTGCCGGTGGCGTGGACCATCGAGCCGACCAAGACCTGGCACGCCGCACCGTGCAACACCGCCGGCGACCTCTGCCCCTGGGACTGCGCGATCCAGGGTAGCGGCGTGAAGTGTGGATATCCGACCGCCAGCCCCGACTTCACCGCGTCCGCGCAGGTGCTGTGGGACGCGACCACGGCGGCCGGCACCGTGATCGCGAGCCACGGCTATCGCGGCGGACCGTTCGTGATCGACGCCGCCGACCGGGCTCGGGCGATGGCGATCATCGACGCCTGGAACGATCGCGCGCAGTGGCCGGCCAACCCGTGGGCCCAGCGCACGGTGTTCCAGGTGGTGACCGTCCACGTCACCACCGCGCCGTTCGCCGCGACCGTGGCCCGCGATCTGCGCGCGGCGCCGACCATCGCGGTCCTGGCCGACGGCAGCGAAGACCTCGCCACCAGCTACCTGCGGGCCGCCGGCATCGCCCAGTCCAACGGCCACGAGTTTCCGGCCAGCGTGTGCAGCGCCGGCGGCTGCGGGCTCGGCACCGCCAACCCCGACCTGCTCGGCCTGGCCAGCGTCATGGGCAACGTCGGCACCTGCGGCGGCCCCAACCGCGATCACAAGAACGGCGCGCTGTTCGCCGCCGGCGGCGTGCCCGCGTACTGTCAGGTCGCGAGCGCGGGCTGGCGGGTCAGCGACCGCGAGCTGGTGCAGTGTGCGGGCGGCGCGTGCCCGGCGACGCCGAACCAGTGCAGCGGGCAGGCCGTGACCTACGAGGGCCACGAGGCGATCGCCGAGCTGCGCGAGCTGCTGCGCTATCCGGTCGGCTTGTTCGCGCAGGGCGAGGCGGTCATCGCCCTCGAGAACAGCATGCCCGAGACCGAGTGGCCGTACATCGACGACGAGGCTCGCGACGGCCACCTGCTGACCATCACCGGCGCGCCACCGGCGTGTCCGTGCGACGATCCTGGGTACACCTGCGTGCTCGGCGGCTGCGCCGGTGCCGACTGCTGCCTGCCACGCGACAGCAAGGAGCTCGGCGCCGGCTTCGAGCTCGGGGTCCGGCCGGCGACGGTCAAGGTGCTGCGGCCCGACCTACCGGCCAATCAGCTCGACGGCGGGTTCCAGGCGGGCGCCGGCGGGGTCCCGTCGTTCGACCTCAGCGCCTCGCTCGCCAGCGCGTACCAGGAGGCTCGCGCGCCGACGCTCCTGACCAGCGCGGCCGGGCCCGGCAAGGGCGACGTCTGGATCAGCGGCTACCTCGACGGCGCCTGCGATCCGTGGACGACGCCGTGCCCGGCCGGCAAGGTCAGCTACCTCGGCGGCGGCGCGTACTCGGTCACCACCCCGATCAGCGCCAACCCGGATGCCCAGGGCGCGCGCCTGTTCCTGAACGCGCTGGTCGCGGCCGACTGCGTGACCAGCGTCGGCCAGCCGGCGATGACCCTGTCGCTGGCCGGACCCGCGACCGTGAGCAGCGCGACCGTCCCGGCCACCGGCCCGTTCGGCGCCGCCTTCAGCAATGACGGCCTCGGCCCTGCGCTCGACGCGGTGCTGACCCTCGAGGTCGGCGCCGGCGTGACCATCGTCGACGCCACCGGCGGCACCATCACCGGCGGCACCGCGACCTGGACCGTCGGCTCGATCGGCGGCCTGCCCGGGGTCCCCGGCGATCCACCGGCGGCCGCGAATCGCCCGGTGAGCCTGCGCTTCGCCGACTACGGCACCTACCCGATCACGCTCGACCTGCGCTACCGGGTCGGGCTGACGACGGTGAGCGCGCCGACCGTGACCGCGATGGTCGTGGTCGTACCGGCCGCGGTGGTCGACGCCGGCGTCGACTCGGGGATCGACGCCGGCGTCGGCGGTGACGGTGGCGGCGGTTGCTGCGAGGCCGGCGGTCACCCGGGCTCGGTCGTCTCGGTCCTCGGGCTCGCGCTCGCTGTGCTCGGCCTGCTCGGGCGCCGGCGGCGCGCGGCCTGATTCCGCTCGGGCGATTCAGGCCGGGTACAGATCGAGCGCGAGCCGATCACGCGCTCCATGAACAGGTCGTGGATGGCGCGGCGGGCCGGGCCGAGCTTCTCCTCGTCGAGGGTCCGCCGCAGGTTGTCGTCGAACTGGAGCGCGACCTTGCCGGCGAGAGCCCTTCTCGCGCAACGCGACGTCAATCGTCGGCGGCACGTTCGATCCGGATCGAGCCGTCGCGGGACCGGATCTCGTAGTTGAAGTGGCGCAGAAAGCTCAGGCCAATCAGCCGGGCTCATCTCCGAACGGGCCACGGATCACCGTCCGTCGAACCGCGTCGTGCTCGCCGTAACCGATCTCGTCGATCACGTGCGGCATGAGGAGCGTCTCGGTGGCGCCGGTGTCGACCGCAAGAATGGTCCGGGTACTTCGCCCTCGTCCCCATACAACCGCGACGACCCGGATCAGGTCGCCGTTCGCGTCGAAGCGGACGTGCTTCATCTCATGTACAGCGGGCACGCGGGCCGGATCGGCCCCGTGAAGTCGTGAGCCATCTCGCTGTAGCGGGATCGCAGATGACGCGTCTGATCGATGGGGTCACGTCGATGGGGACCGTGTCCTGCCACGACCGCGGTCCGGAACTCGATGCGATCCTCGTCGAGCCAGTCGGCCTCGACCAAGCACACCCACTCGCCCGGATATCGCGCGCAGATCTGGCCCCAGGTCAGCCGCTCCGCTGGCAACTCCCTGGCACGCTGTGCTTGCGCCACGCAGCAATGATTGGGATGTGGCGGAACGTTGTCAAGATTCTGCCGATGCGCCACTCGAGGTCGGACCCAGCCAGCAGGTCGGCCTCGAGTCGTCGCCAATCGCGGCGGCCGTCGCCGGTCTGCGAGCGCAGTCAGCGCCAGCAAGGGCACCGCGATGCTGCACGTCGACCTGCGGCTGCTGCGGCGGGGGCGGCGGCCCGGGCTCGCTGGTGCTCGGCGTCGGCGTGCTCGGCCTGCTCGGGCGCGGCCGCCGGGGCTGATCAGGCCGGATAGAGATCGAGCGATGTCGACCACGCCGCGGTGGTCCGGGCCCGGCCGGCGTGATCGGCGGGCATCGGCATCGGCCGGCGACCGCGGCCATCGAGCACCAGGCCGACGCAGCCGCCGCGCAGGGTGCGCTCGACCCGCACGCCGGGGCCGGCGCCGACGTCGACCCCGCGGGCCGGGGTCAGCACCGCGGGCGCTTCTTCGCCGGCGGCCAGCGGCAACAGTCGGAGCTCGCCGGGCTTGAGGGTCTCGGTGGTGGTCGCGCCGCCCGCGCGCCGCAGCTCGATCGTGAGCAGCGGGCCGTGCTTGACCTGACCGACCGGCGCCACGCAGGTGCCGAGCCGGACCAGGCAGTCCTTCTCGAACACCTCGGTCGCCGCCGCCGGGTGGATCGTCGACAGCACGCCGAGGTGCGGCATCATGAAGATCGAGTCGACCGCCAGCTCGGTCACGCCCTCGACCTGGAACGCGTCGATCATCATCAGCATCGACTGGGCGCGGCGCGGCGCGTGGCTGAGCACGCCGCCCGAGCCGACCAGCAGGTCGAGCTCCATCAGGTTGACCAGGCTGTGGTCGTCGCCCTGGGCGAAGGCGTCGCCGATCGAGCGCTGGCGCTGGGCCCCGGTCAGCTTGACCGCGAACTGCCGGTGCTGGACGAACGACAGCCGCAGCGCCTCGCGGGCGATGGCCTGTTCGATCTTCAGCTCGTCGAGCGTCTGCGGGATCGTGGTCGGCCGGATCATCTTGTTGCCGATCCGGTCGCGCAGGTCGGCCTGGTCGAGATCGAACGGCACCCAGCGCTGGATGTCGGCGATTCCGGCCTCGGCCAGCACGTTCGACACCGAGTACGACATGCCGAGGTTGGCCGACACGGTGCGGTTGAACACCCCGCCGAACACGCTGAAGACGTCGGTGGTGGCGCCGCCGATGTCGACCCCGACCACGTCGACGTCGTCGCGCTCGGCCAGGGCCTTGATGATGAGGCCCATCGCGCCCGGGGTCGGCATGATCGGGACGTCGGTCCAGGTCATGAGCTTGCCGTAGCCCGGGGCCTGGGCCATCACGTGCTCCATGAACAGGTCGTGGATGGCGTCGCGGGCCGGG
This sequence comes from Myxococcales bacterium, assembly GCA_043775605.1. Lineage (GTDB taxonomy): Bacteria > Myxococcota_A > Polyangia > Haliangiales > Haliangiaceae > UBA2376. Next base: position 2,332 of record JAYVSF010000315.1, on the reverse strand, counting down.
CCGAGGTGCTCGGCGTCGAGGGTCGGCCGCAGGTTGTCGACGAACTGCAGCGCGACCTTGCCGCCCAGGATGTCGGCGACCGCGGTCCGGACGTCGCGGTTGCCGGCGTAGATCACCGGCAGGTCGAAGCCGGTGCCGAGCCGCGGCCGGGGCTGGGCCGCGCGCAACAGCTCGGCCAGCGCGACCACGTGCTTGCGGGTGCCACCGTCGGTGCCGCCGGCCATCAGGATCATGTCGGGCCGCAGCTGGCGGATGCGCTCGATCTTCTCGTGCGGCAGGCGGTGATCGTTGACCGCGAGCTGATCCATGACGATCGCGCCGGCGCCCAGCGCCGCACGGGCCGCGCTCTCGGCGGTCATGTTCTTGACCACGCCGGCCACCATCATCTGCAGGCCGCCGCCGGCCGACGACGTCGAGATGTAGAGGTCGGTGCCGACCCCGTCCCGTTCGGGCCGGATGATGAACTGCTTGCCGTCGGCCCCGCCGAGGAACTGCCGGCCCCGCAGCTCCTGGATCTCGCGGACCGCGTTGAGCACGCCGTGGGTGACGTCCTCGACCGGCGCCTCGACCGTGGTCGGCGCCTCGCCGCGGCTGGCCAGGCGGTACTCGCCCTTGGCGTTCTTCTCGATCAGGATCGCCTTGGTCGTGGTCGAGCCGCAGTCGGTCGCGATCACCGACTTGACCGCGGCCGGATCGATGGCGCGGGCCTGGTGCGAGTGGTGATCGGCGTGGGCCATGCGACCGCCTCGGTGTACCACGCCGCCTCGGCTAGACCGCGACCTCGCCGGTGTAGCCGGTGGTCGCGAGCTCGAGCAGGTTGCCGGCGGGGTCGTGCAGATAGACCGACGCCGGGCCGAGGGGGCCGATCCGCACCGGGCCGCGGTGGACGACCCCGGCGGCGTCGAGGCGCCGGCCGAACCCGGCCAGCTCGGTCGGCGCGACGGTGAATCCCCAGCGCGACCGATCGGCGCGGTCCGCGGTCCGCCGGGACGAGACCACGAGCCGCAGCGACGGACCTCGGCCGAAACGGACGATCGCGTGCTCGGTCCGATCGGCGACCGCCGCGGCATCGGGGCCCAGCCGCCGCAACGCCGCGTGATCGAGGAGCTCGACCAGCTCGGCGCCGAGGACGTCGCGGTAGAAGCGGACGGCGCGGCCGAGATCGTCGACCACCAGCGTCACGCGATCGAAGCCGAGGATCGCCACCGATCCGAGGGTCGCGCGAACGTGTTGCGGTCGATCGCGGCCGACTGTGAAGAAACCTTGCGCGGCGCGGCGCCGGGATCTCACAGCCTGAGCAACCATCGGCGGGGCTGGCTGGCTGCCCCGGCAGCCACGGTCGGCGTGGCCGGCGACGCGGTCGGGGCGGGCGGTTGAGCTAGATGCCGGCGGGCGGCGAGGGGTGGATCAGGTGCGGGTCACGGACCTGGGCCCCGGGATGTCGTCGACGGCGATCGGGCCGCGGCCACGGCGTTGAGCAAGACGTAGCGGAGGGCGTTGCGGACCTCGCACGGGGTGCGCAGCGGCCGCACGTGGTAGCGCTCGGCGACGAAGGCGCCGGTCGGCCGAGGCCGGCGTTGACCCGCCGCGCCAACCGCAGGTTGAGGCCCTGCATGCCGCGGGCGAGCGCGGTCGGTGACGTGGAGCGGCACCGATGGAACGACGGCGGGCCGCGCCGCGTAGGCGTGGGGGGCTTGCGGCGAGAGGGTCACGCGGTCGTTGAGCGGCGGCCTCGCGCTGTGGTCCGCGCTGCTGGCGGACGGGCGGCTTGGTCGCTGGCCATCACCCACGCCGCTGGTGTCAGGGATGGTGGCGTGCAGCAAGTGATCAGGACGTCGACCCGTTCGGCTGGCCCCTGGTCGGCTGGGCGGATGAGCCGAGAGCCCGCCACCGTCTCGCGCCGAGCTGCCCCGCCCGACCGAGAATGGGAGATTCTGCTTGCAGTGCGCACTGTTTCGCGATATAGGTGCAATCAAGATGAGGACGGCGCAGGGGGCGTTCGAGTTCAAGACCTGGGGTGGCAAGCGCGCGGGAGCGGGGCGCAAGGCGGTGGCGCGGCCGGGCCGACCGCCCCATCGCCGGGTGCGCAAGCGGCCGCCGCTGTCCGGGCGCGACCCGGTCCACGTCATCCTGCGGGTCACGTCCGAGGTCGGGCGGCTGCGCCGGCACAAGGCCTACCAGGCGATCCGGCGCGCGCTGTTGACCGTGCTGTGCCGCGGGCTCATCCGGGTCGTCCACCTCAGCATCCAGCGCAACCACATCCACCTGGTGATCGAGGCTGGCGACGAGCGCGCGCTGGCCCGCGGCGTCCAGGGGCTCGCGATCTCGGCGG
>JAYVSF010000314.1:0-13543 GCA_043775605.1 Myxococcales bacterium | reverse complement strand
CGTCGACGCCCCGGACCAGGTTGTTGAGCGCGGCGGCGGCCACCGACAGCGCGATCGTGGTCTCGATCAGCCGCGGCGGCAGCTGGACCCAGCCGAGCGCGGCCAGGGCCAGGGTGATCGAGTGGGCCAGGGTGAACGCCGTGACCACGCCGAGCACCTCGCGCACCACCTCGCCCAGGCCCTCGCGCGGCCGCCAGCCGGCGCTGCCGCGGGTGCCGCCGCGGTGGAGGACCGCGGGCAGGAGCAGGGCCATGAGGAAGCAGAGGTGATCGAAGCCGCGCCAGATGTGCCAGACCCCGGCCAGGACGAAGCCGCGGACGCTGGTGCCGTCGCCGGTGGCGAGGGTGATGGCGCCCGGCCCGCGCACCACCACGGCGGCGCTGCCGCCGGGACCGTGGAGGTGGATGAGCCCGCTGTGGCGGGCGTCGATGGCGAAGATCGCGCGGTAGTCGATGGTCAGCGGATCGGCGGGCCCGGGGCAGCGCGCGGTCAGCGCGATCGCGACGTGGACGCCGTCGGCGCGATCGATCGCCGCGAGCTCGCCGGCGCTGACGGTGCAACCACCGGCCCGGGTCCGCAGGTCGAGGTGGGCGAGCACGTAGCCGCGGATCCTCTCGCCGCCGGCGACGACCTCGCCCCAGCGCAGGCGGCCGTCGTGATCGCCGTCGAGCCCGAGGGCGTCGTGGAGATCGCGGGCCGCGAGATCGAGCCGGCCGGTCACGGTCGTGCCGTCGACCGCGAGCTCGAGGTAGCCGTCGCTGAGCGTGTGGGCCGCGGCCCGGCCGGCGGCGACGGTCGTGGCCAGCGCGACGATCGCGAGCGCCAGCAGGCGACGGGCGATCACGGGCCGCCCTCGAGGCGGGCCCGGGCCCGGGTCAGGACCGCGTCGTCGATCGCGCCGACCTCGAGCCAGGCCAGGGCCGGCGCCGCGGCCAACGGCTGCGACGCGGCAGCGGCGGCCTCGAGCAGGGTGCGGACGTCGATCGGCTCGCGCTGCAGGTTCCAGTTGCCGACGGCCGCGGCCAGGGCCCGGGCCGGCTGGCGATCGACGTCGAGGAAGTAGCGGGCCCGCTCGCGCAGGTGGGTGTCGTCGCCGCGGGCCAGGCTGGCGTCGATCTCGGCGCGCAGCCGGACGGCGAGCGCGGTGGCCTCGGGCCGCCCGAGCCGATGGAGGGCGATCGCCCGGCGCAAGACCAGGGTCTCGGCGGTCTCGTCGCGCAGCAGCGCGTCGACCTCGTCGGCGCGGCCGGCGTCGAGCAGCAGGTCGGCGAGCACGACCAGGGTGTAGGGATCGCCGGGGCTCAGGGTCAGGGCCTGCCGCAGCAGCCGCTCGGCCTCGCGATCGTCGCCGAGCTGGCGGGCCAGCTCACCACGCGCGGTGGTGGCCCACGCGACCACCGGCCCGCGCGCGCCCGCGAGCAACTGGCCGAGGCGCTCGAACGCGATCCGGGCGCCCCCGCCGCGGCTGGCCAGCGGCGCGGCGCAGGCCAGGGCCAGGAGGTCGCCCTGCAGCTCGCCGAGCCTGGCGCAGTCGGCGCTGGCCCGGGCGACGTCGCCGGTCACCATCGCCACCACCGCGCGGGTCACCAGGGCCTGGGCGTCGTCGGGCCGGTGGCCCAGGAGCAGGTCGAGATCGCCGCGGGCCGCGGCGAAGTCGTGCAGGCCCTGGCGGATGGTCGCGCGCAGCAGCAAGACCTCGTCGGGCGGTGCCGCCTGGTCCCACCACGGCGCCAGCGCGGCCTGGGCCCGGCCGAGGAAGCGCGGGTCACCACGCCGGCGCGAGGTCTCGACCTGGCGCCGGGCCAGCTGCAGCGCCGCCGGCAACGGGTCGAGGGTGGGCGCCGGGTCGCCGTCGGCGAGCGCGCTCGTCGACGGCGGATCGACCGGATCGACCTTGGCCAGCACCTCGTCGAGCGGCGGGGTCCGGCTCGGCACCGCCATCCGCCCGCGCGCGGGCGCCAGCACCGCCGAGGCGGTCAACACCAGCGCCAGCCCCAGCGCGCCGAGCGCGAACACAAGGGGCTGGCGACCTCCCCGCAGGGTCGCCGGACTGAGCACATCGAATCATACGACCGATCCCGGCCGCCGGATCACCCCGCGGACGCGATCGTCGTCTCCGAGACTGTGAATCGTTGCAGATTCCCAGCCTCTGATTGATCGGATCGCCGACGAGGAACGTCGGCAGCGCCTGTACGGAAACGAGTTGTTTCACAAACTTTCACAGGGTTGCCAAGAATCAACCCTGTGTCATCGATCGATCGGGCCGACACAGGAGTGCCGGTCCGATCTCGACATTCAACCCCGGCCCGAGCTGCGCTCGGAGCCTCAGCCCGCGGCGACGAGGCCGCCGCTACTCCGCGTACATCGCGTCGATCTCGGGCGCGAAGTTCGTGGCGACCACCGCGCGCTTGATCTTGAGCGTCGGCGTCAGCTCGCCGGTCTCGATGGCGAAGCCGCGCGGCAGAATCGTGAACTTCTTCACCTGCTCGACCCGGGCCAGGGTGTCGTTGACCTGGTCGAGCCGGGTCTGGATCGCGGCGCGGACGTCGGCGCGCTCGTGGGCCGGGCCGCCGCCGCCGGGCAGCGCCGCCACCGCCGCGTCGTCGAGCGTGAGCAGCACGGTCAGGAACTTCTTGCGATCGCCGATCACCACGGCCTCGCTGATCAGCGGCGACTCCTTGAGCGCGGCCTCGATGTTCTTGGGCGCGACGTTCTTGCCGCCGGCGGTGATGATGATCTCCTTCTTGCGGCCGGTGATGATGAGGTAGCCGTCGTCGAGCTGGCCGAGATCGCCGCTGTGCAGCCAGCCGTCGACCAGCGCCTCGCGGGTGGCCGCGGGCTCCTTGTAGTAGCCGAGGAACACGTTGCGGCCGCGCACCATGATCTCGCCGTCGGCGGCGATCTTGACCTCGACCCCGGGGATCGGCGGCCCGACCGTGCCGAACCGGGTCGCGCCGGGCATGTTGAACGACGTCGGCCCCGAGTCCTCCGACTGGCCGTAGACCTCGTACAGGACGATGTCGAGGCTGGCGAAGAAGTCGACGACGTCGCGGGCCAGGGGCGCCGCGCCGGTGACGCACATCCGGGCCCGGCCCAGGCCGAGCGCGGCCTTGAGCTTCGACAGCACCAACCGCTCGGCCAGCCGGTACTGGATCGCGAGCAGGCCGCCCGGCTCCTTGCCGCGGTTGCGCAGGGCCGTGACCTGGGCGCCGACCCGGCGGGCCCACGCGACGAGCGCCTTCTTGGCCCCGGTGGCCTGGGCCAGCTTGCCGCTGACCCCTGCGTGGAACTTCTCCCAGATGCGCGGCACGCCGAAGATCACCGTCGGCTGGACCTCGCGCAGGTTGTCGGGGACCTTCTCGATCGACTCGGCGAAGTAGGTGGTCGCGCCGGCGGTGGCCGGGATGTGGATGGTCGTCATCTGCTCGGCGATGTGCGACAGCGGCAGGTACGACAGGCCGCAATCGCCGTCGCGGGCGCCGCCGCCGTCGATCAGCGCCTGCGCGGTCCACGCCAAGTTGTCGTGCGAGAGCATCACGCCCTTGGGCGGGCCGGTGGTGCCCGAGGTGTAGATCAAGGTGGCCAGGCTGGTCGCCTCGAGCCCGTCGACCCGGCGATCGAGATCGTCGTCGGTCACGGCGCCGGCGCGCGCGACGAACGCCGACCACGACAGGACCCGGGGATCGTCGATCGCCGGGCAGTCGCGCATGGTCACGACCCAGTCGAGCCGGGGCAGCCGATCACGGCGGGCTGCCAGCTTCTTCCACTGACCGAGATCCTCGACCAGCACCAGGCGAGCCTCGGAGTGATCGACGATGTAGGCGACCTCGTCGGCCGAGCAGGTGGTGTAGATGCCGGCCCCGACCCCGCCGGCCATCATCGCACCGTGCTGGAACAGCACCCACTCGGGTCGGTTGAACCCGAGCATCGCGACCTTGCCGCCGACCGGCAGGCCGAGCGCCATCATCGCCCGGGCCACGGCCCGGATCTGATCGACGAACTCGCGCCACGTGGTCGGGCGCCAGACGCCGCTGCGCTTCTCGAAGTAGGCCGGGCTGGCCGGACGGCGCTGCCCCTGGGCGAGCACGCGATGAGGGATCGTATCGGGCACGGCGACTCCTGGGCTGGGGTCGCCATCCTACGTCAATGCCACCGAAGGCGGTGGCCACCCCGGCGAGCTTGCTAGGCCTTCTTCTTGCGGCGCGGCTTGCTGGCCTTGCTGGTGCCGGGCTTGCCGTCGCCGGGGAAGTACTTGGTGGCGCGGCGCGCGCCCTCGGTCCGGATCGCGCCCTCCGACATCAGCTTCTTCAGCGGCAGGCTCAGATCCGACGTCTTGGTGCCAAGCTGCTTGTTGATCTGCTCGATCCGCTGGCCCGGGTTCCCCTTGATGAAGGCGTGGACCTTGTTCTTGGTCTCGGCGATCTCGCCGGCGGGCCGCTTGGCGCCCTTGGACCGGCGACCAGCCGCGGCGACCGCGGGGGCGGCCGGGGACTTCGCCGGCCGACCGCGCCGGCCGGCGACCCGGATGTCGGCGACGACGGTGCCGCCGGTGCCGGCGAGCGCGCGCTGCAGCGTCTCGACCGCCGCCTCGCGGGCCAGCCGGGTGATCTCGTTGACGAAGGAACTGACGACGTCGTTGATGCGCTGCTCGATTTCAGTCATGGACATCCTGCCAGAAGTGGAAGACCGGAACCTTACGCATAAACTGCCAGTCTGGCAAAGCAACAGCTCGCGATTCGCGCGAGATCGACTGTCCGGTCAGGACGTGACCCTGCGCGATCTCCCGACGAGCGAACCCGATCTCCGATTTCCACGACTCGGCCTGAATCACCGATATCGCGATGTGGGTGCGAGTCGGCGCAGGCTGTGAGCGCCAGCATACGTCTGGCCAGACCGGTGGATCTCGGCATGTCCGCCGGCCGGCGCCGCCGCGATCGATTGGCGCTTGTCCACCCGGAGTCATTGTTGCTCGCTCGCCAGGGCTCGCTGTCGGCCGGCAGTCGGCGATCGGACCGCGACCGCCGACGCCGACGGCGGGGGATGCGTTACTCTCGCTGGATGCGACGTTCGCTCGTCCTGACGATGGTGGTCCTGGCGGCCTGCGCCGCCGAGCGCGCCCGTGGACCGCTGGCGATCCCGCTCGGCCTGACCGCGGCCGAAACCGGCCGGGCGCTGCGGGCCTACGACTTCTGTCTGCACGACGGCCCGCGCACCGCCGAGGAGATGTTCTGGACCTGCGATCACCCCGGCCTCCAGGACAGCGACGCCTGGGTGGTCGCGCGCTACGACGGCGGCGTGCTGGTCCGACTGCAGCGGTTCGAGCGCTGGGCCGATCCCACCGCGGCCCGCCAGCGCTGGGACCAGCTCATCGCGCGACGCTCGGAGTCGAGCCCGCCGTCGAGCGGCGCCCGCGATCTGCTCGAGAGTCGCCGACGGGTGCCGGCCGGGACCCAGGCCTGGGTCGCGTTCGCGAGCGGCGACGAGCTGATCGCGCTCTACCTGCTCAGCCCGACGGGGGCCGATGCGCCCTCGGTCCTGGAAGAGATCGTGCCCGCGGTCGAGTGACCTGGCGCCACTGAACGATTCTTACGATTGGCCATCCAGGTACCGACCCGGCGTGGGCGCGGGAACTTTTTGCGGGCCCCGCCGAGTAACCGTCGTGACCGTGGCCGTCGCTCCCCTCCTGCCGCCCCCCGCCCCACCGGCATCCGCCGAGCTGGACGAGGTGACGTTGCGCCGAGCCCAGCGCGGAGACGCGGGGCTCGGCGACGAGGCCGAGCGCCTGCTCGCCGAGAAGCTCGGCGCCGATCGTGCCCACGGGCTGCGCGTGCAACAGGGCGGCTGGCCGATGCGCATGGACATGGCCGGCTGCGTCGACGACGACGGCAACGCCACCGGCGGCGCCCCGTACCCGCCCTGAAACGTCGACCTGGTCGTGAGGGTGGTCGTGGGGGTCGTGGCGACGCCTACTCGGGCTCGCCGCGCAGTCGGGCGTACAGGTGGACGTCGTGCATGACGCCACCCTTGCGCAGGTGCTGGCGGCGCACGCCCTCGAGCCGCAGGCCGAGCGCGCGGAGCACCCGGGCCGACCGATCGTTGCCGCCGAGGTGCTGCGCGCACAGCCGGCCGATGTCGAGCCGATCGAACGCCCACTGCGACGCCGCCCGCCCGGCCTCGACCGCGTAGCCCTGCCCCCAGTGGGCGCGCCCCAGCCAGTAGCCCAGCTCGGCGCGACCATGCCGTGGCGTCCAGCGCAGGCTGATGGTGCCGATCGGCGCGCGATCGACCGCGCGGGCGATGGCCCAGGTCGGTCCGGCGCCGGCGAGCCAGGCCTCGGCGTGAGTCGCGATCCAGCCGGCCGCCAGCTCGGGCGGATACGGGTGGGGCACGTGCAAGAGGAAGCGCGCGACCTCCCAGTCGCCGGCCAGCGCGACCACCGCGGGGCCGTCGACCGCCGCGTAAGGCCGCAGCACCAGCCGCTCGGTGGTCACGGTCGGGATCACGGGAGGCAGGGACGCCACCGGCCGATTGTGGCTTATGCTCATGCCCGAAAACGTGCCCGGCTCCCGACGACGTGCATATCGTGGCGGAGGCGCTACCCGGGCGCTGGCCACCAGCCTCGCGGTGCTCGCCTGGGCCTCGGCGACCCCCGCCATGGCCTTCGCCTCGGTCAACCCCACGCCGTCGCTGCCGATCTGGGCGCCGCTGCCGCCCGCGCCGCTGACCGGGCCGGCCGCGCTGCCACCGGTCGCGCCTGCCTCCGCCCTGCCGGTCGAGCGCCGCCCCCTGCCCGACGGCCTCGCGATCGTCGTCGAGCGACGGCCTGGCGCGCCACGGGTCGCGATCGAGGTGGTGTGGCCCGGCGGGCTCGCGGCCGAGGCGGCCGATCGCGCCGGCGCCACCGCGATCCTGGCCGCGGCCATCACCGCCGCCTGCCAGCCGGAGGCGGTCGACGACGGCGGCGCCCTGACCGCGCGCGCCGGTCGTGGCCACCTCGCGGTCCGCGGCACCTGGCCGGTCGCGGCCTGGCGCGACGGCTTGCGCACCGCCCGCACCTGTCCGGGATCGGCCGCGGTGACCGCGGTGCTCGCCGCCACCCGCGACCGGCTCGCCGTCGACGCCGGGCTGACCCGCACCAGCGCGGCCCAGCGCGCCACCGTCCTGGCCGCACGCATCCGCTGGGGCACCCATCCGCTCGGCACGGATCCACACCGGGCCGGGCGCGCGCTCGCCAGCTCGGCGCTGCGCGCCCACCAGGAGGCCCAGCTCGGGGTCGCGCCGATCGTCGTGGTGGTCGGCGACGTCACGCTCGACGACCTCGCCGCCGAGCTCGCCGCGACCGGACCGTGGCGGACCGTGGCGCCGCCGCCCGCGGTGCCGGCGCCGCCGGTGCCGGCGACCCGCGAGCTGTTCGCCGAGCTGCCGGGCGACGCCGCCGCGATCGCGCTGGCGCTGCCTGGCCTGTGCGCGACCGACCCCGATCGCGCCGCCCTCGAGATCCTGGCCGCGATCCTGGCCGACCCGGCCGGCCCGCTCGCCGCCGCGCGCGACGGCGCCGTGCTCACCGTCGCGCTGCCCGAGGCCGACGACCTCGGCGGCCTGGTGATCGCGCTGGCGGGCGGCCCGCCGATGGCCCCGCGGGTCGCCGCGCTCGAGCAGGCGCTGGCGACGCTGGCCACCGACGGCCCCGACCCAGCGCTGGTCGAGCGCACCCGCGCCCGCTTGCTGGCCGCCGACGATCGCCCCGAGCTCCGCGCCGCCGCCCTGGCCCAGGCCGCGCTCGCCGGCGCCCCCGATCCGCGGACCGCGCTCGCGGCCGTCGACATCGCCGCCGTGGCCCGGGTCGCCGCCGCCTCGCTGCGCTGGGACGAAGCGGTGCGGGTGACGGTGCAGCCGCCCGATCACGCCCCCGCCGTCGACCGGCTCATGCACCGTCCGGGGCGCGCGCCCCACCCGGTCCGATGGCTGCGCCCGCCCCACCTGCGCCGCACGGGCCCGGCAGGACGATGACCGCGCCGCGCCGCCGCAGCTCGTGGACCGGATGTGGCGATCTCACCGCCAGCCTGGTGGTGATCATGCCGCTGGTCCTCGCCTACGGTGTGGGCGTGCTGGCCACCGGCTCGATCAGCGTGATCGACGTGCCGACCCGGCTGCTGTGGCGCGCCTGCGGTCGCGATCGCGAGGTCTATCTGCTCATCCACGCCGGCTTCGCCGCCGCCTACCTGGTGTGGGTCGCCCGCAACGCCCGACGCAGCCTGCTCGGCGCCCGGGTCATGGCGCCACTCCTGCTCGAGGCCGTCGTCGTGGCCCTCGCGCTGATGGCCCTGCTCCAGCTCGGCCTCCGGCACGGCCCGTCGCTGGGCTCGCTCGGCCGCGTGGTCGCCGCGCTCGGCGCCGGCATCCACGAGGAGCTCGTGTTCCGGCTGCTCGGCTTCTTCGGCGGCGCCTGGCTGCTGGCTCGCGCCGGCCTGCCGACCCGGGTGGCGTGGTGGCTGGCGCTGGTCGGCTCGACCGCGCTGTTCGCGGCCGCTCACCACTGGGCCGGTGAGCCGTGGTCCGTGACCGCGTTCGAGGCCCGCTGCGTCGCCGGCCTCGCGTTCGCGCTGCTCGCCTGGCACCGCTCCCTCGCCCACGCGGTGTATGCCCACACTGCCTACGATCTGATCGTCACGCTGCTGCGCTGAAGCGAGCCTTGGCGAGCGATCAACAATGACGCGGGGCGTGCGGGGTCAGGCGCCAGCGTGCGGGGCTCACTGGAAGCCGGAGCCGTTCGCCTTGCACTTCACGTCGGTGATGTAGAAGTCGAACTTCGCCATCTTGGTGCCGGCGGCGTTGGCCTCGCTCTTCGGGATCGAGAACTTCTCGAGGCCGATGCCGAACAGGTCGATCGTGTACAGGACCTTCTTGAGCGTGGGATCGAGGTACTCGATCGAGCCCGAGGTCTCGTAGCCGCCGCCGCCCTTCTTGTCGCCGAGGCTGGTGGCGTCGGCGGTGCCGCTGCTGAGCTGGTTGGCGACCGACTGCTTGTACCAGTCGATGAACCTGCCGGCCTTCAGCAGCGGCAGCGTGATCGACAGCTTGGGCATGTCGATCTTGGTCGGCACGATGTCGGGCCGGAACTGATTGCCCTGCTGCATCGGCTTGTGGCCGAACTTGATGGTCAGGGACTCGACGCTGGTGACGTGGGTGGCGTCGGCACCGTTGTCGAAGCTCACGCGGAAGTTTGAGGTGTGCCAGGCCTTCTGCTTCTCGATGCCGTCCTGGTGCAGCTTGCGACCATCGCCGAGCTTGAAGGTGACGTCCTGGGGCTGCAGCTTCACCTTGACCAGCGCGCTGTCCTTGCCGGACGCGTCGAGCTTGGGCAGCGTGAGCTCGGTGATCACCGCGTCGGAGAAGGTGAAGACGTACTGCGCGACCATGTTGGCGTCGGCGTGGATGACCTCGCCGCTCAGCCGGTGGTGCTTGCGCTTGGAGATGAAGTCGTCGACCAGGTCGAGCACCCACTTCGAGCCGGCCATGCCGAACTCGATCTGGAGCGGCTCGATCTCGCGGGTGCCGAGGTGGCGACCGCGCAGGTTGTACTGGCCGACCGGCTCCTCCACCGACTGGGCGTTGATCAGCCCGCCTTCCACGCCCTTGATGTAGGCGGTGACCGGCTTGCCGTCGATGACAAGCTTGAAGTGACCAGCGGAGAAGTGGTTGTTGACGTTCAGGGCCATGGGGTACGTCGCTCCTCGAGCGCGGCTTCGCCCGCGTATGGTAGCTCGGTTCGTAATACGGGCGGAGGCCTCGGGATCCTCCCTCGCGCGCTGCGGGATGAACAGTCCTGGGGTCAGGGGTCGCCACGTGCCGTGCTCCCAGACCCCACCGCGAACCAGGGATCAGCCACTTACGAGTGTAGAGGTTGGGGGCGTGTGCTGGCAAGCGGGCGAGATCCCGAGGTGGCGACATCGGCACGCGGGTTGTAGGACTATCGACAGATGCGAGCGACGATCCCGGAGCGACCAGCCCGATCGCCCCGCCGATGGCGGCTGGTCCCGGCGGCCGTGCTCGCGCTCCTGCTGCTCGCGACCGCGACCGCCGTCGCCGAGCGGGTTCGAACCACCGGCGCGACCAAGGTCTTCGCCCGCACCGGCGAGCAGTCGGACGTGGTGACGCGGATCAAGAAGGGGACGACGCTGCAGGTGGTGGCGACCTCTGGCCGCTGGCTCAAGGTGCGGATCAACGGTCGGACCGGGTGGATCACGCGGGCCAACGTCGTGTCGCTCGACCCGGCCACCCTGCCGCGCAACACTCGGCGCCGGCCGTTCGTCGATGGCCGCTCGCTGGACCGCGGCGAGTCCGACGACGCCCCGGACGACCGCATCGGCGCCGACGCAGTCGGTGGTGGCGGCGATGGCCGCGACGACGCGGCGCCGCGTGACGACGACGACGGCGACCGCGACGACCGCACGCCCGACCGCGACGACGACCGCACGCCCGACCGCGCGGCCGCCGACGACGCCCCGCCGACGCTCACCGTCCGCGTCGCCCGCGCGCCGCTGTACCCGCGCCCCTCGCGCGACGCCCGCCCCGTCCTCACCCTGCGCGAGGGCGACCAGGTCGTCCTTCTCGAGGAGCACCGCTCGGGCACGTGGCTGCGAGTCGAGGTCGCCGACGACGACGCGACCTCGGGCTACATCGCGCGCGACGCGGTGAGCGACGCGGTGAGCGCGGCCGGCCCCGGCGCCCATCCTCGCCGGACCCTCGCGGCCTCGGCCCGCCTCGGCTTCGCGTCGATCGGCGGCAGCTTCCACAGCGACGGCACCATGCTCGGCAGCGGTCCGCCGCCCGACTATCCGTTCGGCTCGGGCGCGATCTCGCTCGCGGTCGGCGCCGAGGCCACCTTCGCGGTCGGCGCGAGGCTGTTGGTCGGCGCCAGCGCCCGCTACCTCGGCTGCCGCGCCACCCCCGGCATCGCGTTTGCCGGCGAGAGCGTCGGCTTCTCTACCCACGACGTCGATCTGCTGGCGATCGGCGGCTACGACCTCCGCCAGCGCCGCGCGATCACCGTCTGGGGCCGCGCCGGCCTGCACTTCGGCCGGTTCTCGGTCGCCGATCTGGCCAACAAGGCCCGGCTCCCGGTCGAGACCGTGCTCGGTCCGATGGTCGGCGCCGCGGTCCGGATCGGGCGCCTCACTCCGAAGCTCGGCGGCGAGGCCATCGTCGAGGTCATGCCCACCGCCAGCCGGGCCCAGACCAGGAACCAGGCCGACGGTCAGCTCGCCGCCACCCGCTCGGTCTGGCTGCAATTGACCGCCACCTACGCCTGGCGACCGCGCTGGCGCGTCGAGGCCGGCTATCAGCTCGGGTACGCCGGCACGCGCTGGGTCGGCGCGTCCGACCGGCACATGGGCGCCACCGCCGCCACGCGCACCGATCTCTCCCACGTCATCAATGTCGGGATCGCCCGCCCGTTCTGACCAGGTCGACGCCTGTATCCTGCCGCCGCGCGATGTCCGACGCCCCCGATCATGACGACTATCTCCGCCGGCTCGACGACGCGGTCGGCCCGGTGGCCCACGGCGAGTTCCGCAAGCACCAGAGCCGGCTGATCCGCCGGCTCGGGGCCGACGAGTACGCCACCGCCTACCGCGAGTACGTCGAGCTGGCCGGCCACTACCTCGCGACCCTCGATCGCGGCGACACCGTCAACGATCTCGTCGTCAAGATGATCCGGGACCTCGCCGCCACGCTGGTGCTGCCGTCACCGGTCTGATCGCTCACCGAGGCGATTCGGGCACGGCGACCGGGCTGGCACCGTCGAGAAGGCAGACCCCGAACCTTCGTCGCGCCCCCGAACACCCGGAGTCATTGTTCATCGCTCGCCGAGGCTCGCTTACTGGCGCGGGGTCGGCAGGCGATCGAGATCGAGCTGGCTCAGCGCCAGCCGGATCAGGTGCGACTTGTTGGCCTTGGTCCAGCCCCGCTTCTTGAGCTCGCTGACCTTGGCCTCGAGCTCCTCAAGATCGCGGGTGTACATCGAGATGCAGATGACCTTGTAGTGGGTCGGCCGCGGCGTGGCCGAGCGGGTGCGGCGGCGGCCGGTCGTCGGCGCGTCGTCGGGGCTGCCGCGGCCGTAGAAGTCGTCGCGCAGGATGCGATCGGCGTCGGACAGCGGGTCGTGCTGGAGCAGCTTCTCTTCCTTCATGGTCGCCTCAGGCCGCCACGGTGGCGTCGGTGGTGCGGGCAGACTGCTGCTGCTGGGCCTCGTTCGAGGCCAGCACCCAGTCGACCACCCGGTTGTAGTCGGCGGCGCCGTGCGACTGGGCCGCGTATTCGAAGATGCTCTTGCGATGGCTGGGCGCCTCGGCCAGGCGGGTGTTGAGCCGGATCGGCTCGAGGCACTTGCCCTTGAAGTGGCCCTGCAGGGTCTCGAGCACCTCGCGCGCCAGCCGGGTCCGGCCGTCGTAGAAGGTCGGCAGCACGGCCGACACCCGGACCGCGTGGCCGAGGTGGCGCTCGACGTCCTTGATCGTGCGCAACACCTGCTTGACCCCGACCAGCGCCAGGTAGTCGCAGGTCACCGGGATCAGCACCTCGTCGGCGTACGACAGCGCGTTCTGGTTCAGCAGATTGAGCGACGGGCCGCAGTCGACGATCACGTAGTCGTAGCGGCGCGAGACCTGGGCCAGGTTGAGCCGCTTGGTCATGACCCGCGAGCGCTGGGCGGGCTCCATGCGCGCCAGCCAGATCTCGGCGGCGGCCAGGGTCGCGTCGGCGGTGATCACGTCGAGGTGCTGACGGACCGGGACCGCGACCTCGGTCGGATCGGCGCCGTCGACGAGCACGTGGTACAGCGACTGCTCGCCGTTGACGCCCAGCGACACGCCGACGTTGCCCTGGGCGTCGGTGTCGACCAGCAGGACCTTGCGGCCGCGCTCGCCGAGGCCCGCCGCCAGGTTGACCGAGGTGGTGGTCTTGCCGGTGCCGCCCTTCTGGTTGAGGACCGCGATCCGGCGAGCCCGCCGGGCCCGGAACGCCTCGTCGCCGAGACCGGACTTCCGACACTCGAGCGTGCAGTAGTAGCCACGCTGCCCGTCGGGCAGCACGGCGACCTGGTAGACGAACGAAGGGCGGAATGACTGGCTGCAGACGCAGCAGAGCTTCTCCATGGGCTTAACGAAGCGACCAGTCGGGATCCGGGGCAACTTTTTGGAGCGCGATCCGATCGCCGCGGTTCGGCCTATACTCGGCCCGTGCCCTCGAGCGTGCCCCCGGTGCGACGCGCGCAGGTCCCGGCGACGCGCCCGGATCAGCTGGCCGACGCGCTCGCGGTCGCGCTGGCACCGCGCCCGGGCGATCTGGTGCTGGTGTTCGTCGACGCCGCGCTCGATCCCGAGCAGGTCGAGGCCGCGATCGCGGTCGCATTGACCGAGGCCTACGCCACCGGCGTCACCGGCAAGCGCCTGACGCCGATGTTGCTGGCGCGCCTGGCCGCGCTCACCGGCGGCCGCTCGATCATCGCCAACCGCGCGCTGGCCGTGAACAACGCCGAGGTCGG
>JAYVSF010000313.1:0-4744 GCA_043775605.1 Myxococcales bacterium | reverse complement strand
GCGCCCGGTGGTCCGCACCAGCGCTCGCACCGGCGCCGGCATCGTCGAGCTCGCCGCCGCGATGCTGACCACGGCGCCCGGCGGCCTCGACGCCCGCGCGCCGCGCTGGTTCGAGCGCTGGGTCGCGCGCGAGCACGGCCAGGCCGGGCTGCGCCGGCTCGCGACCCTGACCGCCACCACCGCCGGCTACCTCGCCGCCCACGGCGGCGTCGACGGCGCGATCCTCGCGTTCACCGCCGCCTGAGAGGGTTGGCAGCAATAGGGTTTCGGAACGATCGCCCGCGCGCGACGGCCAACGCTCGACTCTGATTCCGTACAGATCGGGCCGGCACGCTGGTGCCGGGCCGATCGATCGATGACACAGGGTTGGCTTCTGCCAACCCTGTGAGCGCATGTCGACAATCCGCGTGCGCAGTCGGCGGTTGGGGCTCAAGAACGACGGCAACACCGCCTGGGACCTCGACCAGACCCGGATCGGCACCCAGAGCCCGAAGGCGCCCGAGGTCGCGGTCGAGACCCGCTTCGACGAGGTGTTCCAGCCGGTGCAGGAGGGCGTCACCTGGTTCGGCCCCAAGCACACGATGTCGATCGTGGTGCAGCCGCGCGCCGCGCCGGTCACGCCCGATGCCGGCCCGGCGCCGATCGACCCCGCCAACGGCGACGCCGGCACCGTCGCCGGCGCCGCGCGTAGACTTGCTCGCACTCCGCGGGTCGGGCACCCTGCGCGCCCGTGCGTGGCAGGCTCGTCGCGATCCGCCGTGGCCTGCCCGACGCGTTCTGGCTGGTCTGGCTGGGCACGCTCATCAACCGCGCCGGCGGCTTCGTGCTGCCGCTGCTGGCCTACTACCTCACCGGCGCCCGCGGGCTGAGCCAGAGCCAGGCCGCGATGATCGCGTCGGCGTATGGCGCCGGGCTGGTCGCGGCGGGCCTGGTCGGCGGCGTGCTCGCCGATCGCCTCGGCCGCCGCCTGACCATGGCCGGCTCGCTCCTGGGCGGCGCGGCGATGATGCTGGTGCTGTCGGAGGCCCGCGGCACGGTCGAGATCACACTCGCCGCCGCCGGCCTCGGGTTGGTCGGCGAGCTGTACCGGCCGGCGGTGATGGCGTTCGTCGCCGACGTGGTGCCGGCCGCCGATCGGCCGCGCGCGTTCGGCCTGGTGTACTGGGCGATCAACCTCGGCTTCGCGATCGCGGCGGTGGTCGGCGGCGTGATCGCCGACTGGTCGTACCGCGCGCTGTTCGTCGGCGACGCCGCGACCATGGCGATCTACGGACTGATCGTGCTGGCCCGGGTCCCGGAGTCGCGCCCGGCGGCCGCCACCGATCCCGAGACCGCCGGCTCGCTGCGCGCGGTGCTGCGCGACCGCGTGTTCGTGATCTTCATCGCGCTCGGCTTCGCGTCGGCGCTCATCTTCTACCAGTCGACGGTCACTCTCGCGACCTACCTCGAGGGCCAGGGCCGCTCGGCCTCGGCCTACGGGGTCGTGGTCGGGGTCAACGGCGTGGTCATCATCCTGCTGCAACCCTGGCTCACCGCCCGGCTCACCGGCGCCGACGGCTCGCGGGTGCTGGCGGTCGCCGCCGCCACCGCCGGGCTCGGCTTCGGCCTGCACGGCCTCGGCGCCGCGCTGCCGCTCCACCTGATCGCCGTCGTGGTCTGGACCATCGCCGAGATCCTGCAGTCGCCGTTCTACTCGTCGGTGGTGGCGACCCTGGCGCCGGTCGCGACCCGCGGCCGCTACCAGGGCGTGCTCGGCATGGCGTTCGGCTTCGGCGCGATGGCCGGGCCGCCGGCGGGCGCGCTCGAGGTCCACGCGCTGGGCCCCACCGGCCCGTGGCTAGCGTGCGCCGCGCTCGGGCTGGCCGCCGCTGCCGGCTACCTCGTGACCGCCCCCGGCCGCCGGGCCCGTGGCGCCTGAGAGTTTGTGAAACAAGCTCGTTTCCGTACCGGCGCTGCCGACGTTCCTCGTCGGCGAGCCGATCAATCAGAGGCTGGGAATCTGCAAAGATTCACAGTCTCTGAGTCGCTGTCGCTGTCGCTGTCATCGTCGTCGTCGTCGCCGTCGTCGCCGCCGATGCGGAAGCCCACGCCGCGCACGGTCTGGATCAGCCGCGGACGGCCCAGCTTGCGCCGCAGCCGGAGGATCACGTTGTCGACCGCGCGCTCGCCGACATCGAGGTGATCGCCGCCCCAGGCCCGGTCGAGCAGCTCGGTCCGCGACAGCACCGCGCCGCCAGCCCGCAGGAGCGCGACCAGCGTGGTGAACTCGGTGACGGTCAGCGCCACCGCGCGGCGGTCGAGCCACAGCTCGCAGGTCTCGGGATCGAGCAGCAGATCCCGGAAGCGGACCCGCGCTGGCGGCCGAGCCTCGACGCGGGAGGCCTCGCGGTCGACCCGCCGGTGGAGCGCGCGGATCCGGACCGCCAGCTCGCGCGGCAAGCACGGGCCGCACTGGACGTCGTCGAAGCCGGCCGCCAGCACGCGCTCGGCCACCGCCCGGTCGCCCTGCTCGCACCAGGCCAGGAGCCCGGTCGCCGGCGCCCGGCCCCGGGCCCAGGTCTCCACCCGCTCGCAGGTCGCGACGTCGAGGCCGCGCGGACTCCACACCACCAGCACCTCGCAGGCCAGCGGGCTCGCCGCCAGCACCGCGGCCAGCGGCAGCGCGCGCAGCTCGATCGCCTCGCCCGCCAGCACTGCCAGCACGTTCGGCGCCGGCGCCGACGCACCCTCGCTCACGGCGAGGGTGACCGCGGCGACCGAGTGGACGACGGGGAGCTCGAGCATGCTCAGTGCAGGACCGGTTCGGTGAGCACCGCGATGTTGGTGGCGCCGCCGCCGCGCGCGGCGTCGAGGACCAGGACGGCGTCGCCGTACGCCACGCGATCGTCGGCGTCGAAGAACACCAGCCGGTCGGGGCGGGCCGCGAAGATCCGCTCGAGCCGCTGGCCCAGCTCGGCCAGCGGCACCGGGTCGGCGTTGATCCACACCGAGCGATCGGCGCGGACGCTGACCACGATCGGCACCGGGCCGTCGGCGGGCGGCTCGGGGGTCGTCGCCGCGATCTCCTTCTTCGGCACGTGCAGCCAGAACTGCTTGACCATCATCGGCGCGATCACCATGAAGATGATGAGCAGCACCAGCACGACGTCGACCAGCGGGGTCACGTTCATCGTCGGCCGGACGGCGCTGCGACGGCCGCGGCCACCGACGTCGAGTTCGACCGCCACCTCAGCCTTCCCCGCCGCGCCGGTCGCCGACCTGCAACGACACGCCCGGGAAGCCCAGGCCCTGGCACTCGCGGAACAGCGTGCGCATGAGCCCGTAGCCGACCGCGCGATCGCCCTTGAGCACCAGCTTGCTGCGCGGCGACGCGGCGTGGCCCTGGCGCAGGAGCACGACGAGCTCGTCCCGGGTCACCGCCCGCTTCTCGAGGTAGAGGTTGCCCGACGCGGTGACGCTGAGCGTGATCGGCGGGACGGCGATGCTGGTCTTGGGATCGGGATGGGCGGCGCCGGGCACGTTGACCGTGGCCCCGGCCTCCATCTGGGGGATCACCACCATGAAGATGATCAGCAGCACCAGGACCACGTCGACCAGCGGCGTGACGTTGATGTCGGGCCGGGCGGGCTCAGGCCGACGCACTGGCGCGCGCCTCCCGCGCGATCGCGATCGGGTCCTCGCCGTCGTCGGTCACCGCCCGGCCGTGGCCGATCGCGCGGGGCCCCTGGTTCTCGAGGTAGTCGAGGAACTCGCCGCGCGAGCCGTCGATCGCCAGCAGCAGCGTGTCGGCCTTGGCCGACAGGAAGTTGAACGCGAGCACCGACGGGATGGCCACGACCAGGCCGATCGCGGTGACGATCAGGGCCTCGGAGATGCCGGCCGACACCGCGCCGAGCCCGCCCGAACCCTCGGCCGCGATGCCCTGAAACGCCGAGATGATGCCGACCACGGTGCCGAGCAGTCCGACGAACGGTGCGACCGAGCCGACCGACGCCAGCACGCTCATGCCGCGCCGGACATCGGCGGAGATCGAGTCGGCCTGGCGGGCCAGCTCACGCCGGGTCAACTCGACCGCGCCGAGGGCGCCGGGCTGGGCCGCCGCCGCGAGGTAGGTGCGGGTTCCGGCGGCCAGCAACGTCGCGAGGTGGCACGCCTCGTAGCGGGCGGCGAGGTCCACCAACCGGGGCAGTTCGCGGCGCTGGAGCACCCCGGCGGCCTCGGCGCCGAACTCCTTGGCCATCCGCCGCGACCGGTAATAGACCCACAGCCGCTCGACCACGATCGACAGGGCGGACATCGCCATCAGCAGCAGGACCGCGACGATGGCCAGCGCGAACGGCTGCATGTGGCGGAAGACGTCGACGATGTTGAAGCTCATGGTGGACTCCTTGCCCCAGGGATCGGTGCGGGCCGTGGGCGACTAGCTGCGGATGCGGAACGGGATCTTGATGCGACGGGTGAACGGGACCGGCCGGCCGTCGACCAGCGCCGGTCGATAGCGCCAGGTCCGGACCGCGGCGAGCGCGGCGGCCACGAACGGCTCGTCGCCACGCACCACCTCGACGTCGACGACGGCGCCCGACTCGGAGATGCGGATCTCGAGGATGACCTCGCCCTGCAGGCCCTTCTTGCGGGCGACCTCGGGGTAGGTCGGCATGGCGTTGCCGGCCTGCGCGACCGGCAGGACGACGTCGTCGCGCTCCTCGACCGGCGCCGGCGACGGCAGCGCGGGTGGCGGCGGCGG